>NZ_JACAXC010000006.1:0-117044 GCF_013391535.1 Acinetobacter sp. SwsAc4 | reverse complement strand
GGCAAGTTGTGTGCAGCTAATAGAGTTCGGTTCTGTCATGAGAAAGCCCATATAAATGGGTAATGTACAAGTTGCTGTAGAAGCATGTTTAGTTCGTCTGATCACAGATACTTTATAAACTATTTTAATACTTTTTTGAATCCGTCAATGCGTAAGTCCTAGTTAAGTAGAATGTACATCTTGCTTCAAATTTTTTGGCATTTTTGATTGAAAATACGGTTTATTAGTAAAAAAGTACAATTACTGTTGCTTTTAGCCTTGATCGCTACGAGTCAGATTTGTTACGCCATTTCAAATCATAATTTTTATGAATTAGCATTAACCATATTGAGTTATAGCAAGTGGTCGAATACATCTCGCCCAATCATTTGTGTAATAGATAATGCTGAGGCTTCGAATCAATTTCAGTCCAATATTAAACAACTTGGATATGACTATCAGGTGCAGGCTGTTAATTCAAAAGATTTTCAAAAAACAGAATGTCATGTTGTGTATTTCTCAACAACAACTCCGCAACAGCAACAAAACTTGATTCAAGCTTATCCATCGCGTTCATTACTTTCATTAAGTATCAATAACCCTGCATGTGAAATCGGCAGTATTTTCTGTTTATACAACAAAAAGACCTCTTCTACATTTAAAGTAAATCTAGATGCTTTGAGTTACTCCAAAGTTCATATCGACCCCCGAGTCTTAATCTTGGCGAAGAATACGGAGTAATTAAAGTGATTTCGAATTTATATCAGTCTACTTCGCTACATGCTTTATTCCGTAAATCTCAATTTACGATTTTTGCAATTACTTTTTTAATTTGCTCTTGTACTTTTGCAACAATTTCCATATTCACAATGGAAACACACGCCAAACAAAATTTACAACTATTAACTCAAACGCTACTTGAACGAATCCAGCCCGCTGTTGTCTTCAAGGACAAAGGAGCAATTGATCAAATTTTAGCGGACTACACAACAGAACATGCGATTCGTAGTATTCATGTTTATGTTCCAGAGCATCAATTATTAGCAGAAAGTACCAAGCAAATCGACCACACATCATTTTTACAAAGCGTATTAGATAAATGGTTTCTACATGATCCAATTAAACTGACGGTTATTCATCATAAGAAACAAGTCGGCGAATTAGTTTTATATGGCAGCTCAGAAAATATTTTACATTTCTTAAAAACCATCATTATTGGCCTTGCCATATCAATGTTTTTTATTGTGATTGCACTGTTATGGTCGGTTAATCTTACCTATCGCCAAATCATGCAAGCGATCAAACCATTAACCCATATTGCTCAATTAGTGAGTGACCAAAAAGCTTACAACTTACGTTTTCCAAATAACCATATTAAAGAGTTTCAAAATCTTAATACGGTATTTAATGAGCTCTTAGAAGAAATACAAGTTTGGCATACTCATTTACAGAAAGAGAATCTCCAACTTTCATTTCAAGCTCGCCATGACCAGCTCACAGGTTTAGCTAATCGACACTATTTTTATGAAGAATTGCTCAATATTTTTAAAAATAAGCAATTTCGTCACAATTCTGCACTGATTTTCATAGATAATAATAAGTTTAAAGCAATTAATGATCATTATGGTCATCTTGCTGGTGATGCGGTATTAAGAGAAATGGCAAATCGATTAATGCAGTCTGTCAGACAAGAAGACTTTATTGCTCGTTTGGGTGGGGATGAATTCGCAATCATTTTGCATACCATCCATCATTCTGATCATTTACAAACAATCGCTGAAGGTTTACTAGCAAGTTGTGATGAGCCTTTGGATTTTAACGGTCAACTTATCCATTTTAGCTTTAGTTTAGGGATTGCATTTTCACAGTTTGCAGACAATCCAGATGATTTAGTCATGCAAGCAGATCAAGCAATGTATAAAGCTAAAAATTTAAATCCACATTGGTTTCTTTATAAACCAGAAATTTAGGACATGTTATGCGCGCTCACACTTTTAATATCTCCTTTGTAGCGTTACTCTGCCTAACATTGGCTGGCTGTTTAAGTTTTGGTCCTTTGAAATATCGTCAAGTCAAAATGCTAAAAAAAGAAGGTTTCGTTTTAACAGAAGAAGGTTGGAGTCTGGGTCTGCCTGAACGTTTACTTTTCGACTTTAATAAAGCAGATATTAAACCTGAAAATCAAAGAGAAATCGTTCGTCTTGCCAATCAATTGAACAAGTATGATCTGCAAAAATTAAAAGTTGTGGGTCACACTGATGATATTGGTAATCCTGAATATAACCAGAAATTGTCTGAAGAACGTGCTCAAAGTGTTTCTTCGATTTTCATTCATCAGGGTTTCAAACCCAATAATGTCACTGTGATTGGTCGTGGTGCAAGCCAACCTTTCGTACCAAATACGTCTGACGAGAACCGCGCGAATAACCGCCGAGTTACGATTATTATTATTCCTTAGGTTGTAATTTTTTAAAAAAGCCAACTATTTAAAGTTGGCTTTTTTAATTTATATGAGTTCAATAATATCAATCGTCGGTGGAACTCGAAAGCGAAATGGAACGCCAACCATTCCAGTTCCAACTGTTACAAATACATCAGCATGTTCATGTGTATAAAAACCTTTTTTGTGCCCTAAGATAGACACTTTTTGCATAATATACGTTGTAATCCAAGGAAGTTCTATTTGCCCTCCATGTGTATGACCAGCAAGCATTAATGGTCGTGTAGGTAATGCTGGCACCATATCTACTGTATCAGGGTTATGAGATAAAATGAGCCATGGTTTATCTTGTGGTAAGTCTGGCATAAATCGCATATTTGCTTTACCCGCCCATAAATCACCAATTCCAATTAAGCGAAACTCATCAAAATCGATAATCTGCCCTTCTATATCAATCACATTATTCTGCTCCAATGCATCTTTTAATAATGTCTGTATAGGTGGACCAGGATACTGCTCATCATGGTTACCAGGGACAGAATACACAGGGGCATGAATTTGTTTTAGTACTGAAAGTTCCTGAATTAAGCGATTCTCAGGTTCATAAGTCCAATCACCTGCAACCACTACAATATCTGGTTTAGCTTCATTTAACTTTTTAACAATGCTTTTTAATTGACGTTCATGACCAGAAAACAATCCCACATGCATATCTGCAATTAAGGCCACTTTAACTGGTTGAATAAAATCACGATCCGGATTTAAACGGTATTGATGATGTTTAATATGAACCATATGTGGTTCAATAAATCGTGCATAAATCAATATGCTCGTTAAAAGGAAAACAAAAATACTTTCATGTAAACTGTAAAACTCAGACCAACCTGCATACAAGGTAAAAAACCAGAGAGGAACTAACAAATAAGAAAGATAAAATGCAGCTAGATGTACAAAAGCTTTGAAAGGATGAATCGTTTCAGTTCTTGCTTGATGAATCCATGCCTGAGCGAATGCCCACAACGCTAAAACAATAAAAATAATATAAAAAACTAATATAACTGTGTCCGAATTCGACATTAACACTCTCATTAATCTGACATTAGGGCATACATCGCATCTCATATTTATAATTTTTGATGAAATGCTATACTCAAGTCCAACTTTTAATCAGTAAAGATTATGACGCAATTTTCTCATCTAAATCGCAAACATACAAAAATAAGTACAACTACTTACAATAAAAGTATGCTTGCGATTTATTGCAGTATTGCGATCACAATCACAGGATGCAGCACACTACCTAAACATAAAATAGAGCCAATACAACAATCTAACATTCAACAATTAGAAATAAATCAGACAACTTTGGCTCAGATCATTCAACCTTTAGAACAACAAAATCCTGGATTGACGGGTTATCACGTTTTATTTGAACCCCTAGAAGCGTTAGCAGCACGACTACGTTTAATTGATAAGGCTGAGAAAACCTTAGATTTGCAATATTATATTTGGGACAACGACAAAGTAGGTGCTCTTGCTTTGCATGCGCTGATTCGCGCAGCAGATCGTGGTGTCAAAGTGCGATTACTTATTGATGATAACAATGCAAAGAAAACCGAAGGAATCTTCTTAGCTCTGGCACAGCATCCAAATATTGAAGTTAAATTATTCAATCCCTATCGTTTTCGCAAATACCGTGCGCTTGATATGGTTTTAGACTTAAAACGTATCAACCGCAGAATGCATAACAAAAGTTTTATTGCAGACCAACAAGTTGCCTTGATTGGTGGACGTAATATGACGAATCAATACTATAACGTGAGTGATAACTATCAGTTTTCTGATGTCGATGTGATGTTGGTAGGCAAAGCGGTCAATGACATTTCACAATCTTTTGACGAATACTGGAATCACAGTTACGCTTACGATGTAAGGGAAATTGTCAATCAAAATGCTCATCGCTTAAGCTATGAGAGCCTAAAACAGCAACTTGATGAGCATTATAAGAGAGCAACGGTACAGAATTATCTTGACCTGACTGGCAACTCACAGGCAATTGATTCAATTATCAGTCGGGATATTCCTTTAAATTGGGTAAAAGCTGAGGTTGTAAAAGACTCTCCTGACAAAATTAAATCAAAAGCCAAAAAACAAGAACACCTTAATTTCCAATTGATTAACCACTTAGAACAACCTGAAAAAAATATTGACCTCATCTCGGCTTATTTTGTCCCTGAAAAAAAGGGAGCTAAAATTCTCAATGATCTTGCAAAAGATGGAATCGAAGTTCGAGTGCTCACAAATTCATTTCAGGCAAACGATGTCGCTGTTGTTCATGCATTTTATGGAAAATATCGTCAGGATTTACTGGAACATGGTGTACAGCTATATGAGTTTCTCCCAGCATTAAATAAAAATGATCTCGATAAACATACCGAAGAACTCGCGAAGAAAGCAAAAGTAAATATCAAAGGGCTAAGCCGTTCCAGTTTACATGCCAAACTGATGGCGCTAGATGAAAAGCAAGTTTTTATTGGTTCATTTAATTTTGATCCACGCTCTGCTTACTTGAACACTGAAATTGGCGTGCTTTTAGATAGCCCACCTTTAGCGCAGGCTGTTCATGCGACTATGGACCAAAACCTAAGTAAATATGCCTATAAATTAGTGTTAGATGCCAATAAAAAAATTACATGGCGACGTGAAACACCACAAGGTGCTGTCATCTACACCAAAGAACCTCGAATGAAATGGTGGCAAAAGGCAGGACTGAAAATTATTTCATGGCTGCCGATTGAAGGCTTTATGTAATTTAAAGCGAGTATTGTTATGGCTGAGTATTTAAAACTTTGCTTTGTAACTCAAGCAGCCCTGCTCGCATTTGACGATCAACTTCTTTAGTTAAGCTATCTACTGTATGGCCTGTTACAGGAATTGCAGGTAGGGTCAATAAATGAGCGGTAACTTTTGGCATTTCTAAAACACGTTGCACATGTTCTGCAAAAGACATTTCACCAATAAATGGTGCGACCAGATCTAATTCACCTTGTTGATTGACATAGCAAATCACACAAATTTGAACTGGACGTTGCGCATCAATCGCAGCACCCAATAAGCGCCCATGTACTTTTTTGACCTGACGACCATCTGTGGTTGTGGCTTCTGGAAAAAACAAAACTGGAATATCTTGTTTTAAAAACGCTGTAATTTGTTCTTTTATTCGGATTGAGTCACCAGAACCTCGCTTAATAAATAAGGTTCCACCGCCTTTTGCTAAATTACCCAAAATGGGCCATTTTTCGACTTCTGCTTTTGCTAAGAAGAAAATACGTGCTCCAGAGCCAAGTACAGCAACATCTAACCAAGAAATATGATTGCTCACCCAAAGCGCTGGTTCTCGTGGAATAGTGCCATGAATCTGCACTTCGATATTAAAAACTTCGCATAAACGGCGGCAAAAATACTGAACATAACGCGTATTCGTTGGATTATTCGGGTCTTTGTATAACCCGTGTCGATAAATGAGATAAAAACCTTCACCAATTGTTTCTAGACCTGAGGCTAATTTTTTACTATACAAGCTCAATTTAGAGATGAAATTTAATGGTGTGTTATTTGCTGCTGTTGCTTCTTGAGTCATAAATCATTAAAACCGTACGCATGTATGCACATTGCATTGAACTAGCTCACTTATATCATGCCCGTATCTATTTATAAAAGTTACCACCATGAGAAAAAACGAATGTGAATATAATTATTTTCAATTTTAAAAGGTTTTTTAAATTAAATATTATAAATAGATCGAATTAATAAATTAAGAGGTCATATGATGAATCCTCAACACACAACATCTCATAATCAAGTGAATATTCCTTATGGCTATGCTTTAAGAATATTTTTGGGCTGGTCAATTTTATATATCGGCACACTCGTTGGTTTTATCAAACTTATTCACCACCATGTCATATAAATCCATGAAGCCTTTGCCCTTTGCTTGAAGTTTATTCTAGAATAAGGCTTCAATACTCAGGATATGATAATAGCGTGGAATTTTTTGAGCGGCAACAAAGTGGTGAACGAGCAATTTTAGTCAGTGTTTCTGTGCAGTTACTCGATGACCTTGATGCTGAAGAGTTTCGATTGCTCGCTCAATCCGCTGGTGCTGAAATTCTTGAACATATTTCTGTACAAAGAAATAAACCAGACCCTAAATTTTTTATTGGCTCAGGTAAAGTTGATGAAATCGCAGAATTAGTTCAGCAGCTAGAAGCTGAATTAGTTATCTTTGATCACTCTCTTTCACCAGCTCAAGAACGTAATTTAGAAAGAATCTTAAAATGTCGTGTGATTGATCGTACAGGGCTTATTTTAGATATCTTCGCATTACGAGCGCGTACACACGAAGGAAAATTACAAGTTGAACTTGCCCAACTTAAGCATTTATCAACGCGCTTAATTCGAGGCTTCACAGGTAATTTAGAACAACAAAAAGGGGGGATTGGTCTACGTGGTCCTGGTGAATCACAACTTGAAACTGATCGCCGACTCATCAAAGTACGTATTACCCAACTGAAAGACAAATTGGTCAAAGTTCAACAGACGCGATTACAAGGTCGTGCCGCACGCCAAAAAGCAGCAATTCCAACGATTTCTTTGGTTGGTTATACCAATGCCGGTAAATCGACACTGTTTAATACTTTAGCGCAAAGTGATGTCTATGCAGCAGACCAACTTTTTGCAACACTCGATCCAACCTTACGTCGTCTAGAATGGGATGGTATTGGTACTGTCGTACTCGCAGATACGGTTGGATTTGTGAGAAATTTACAGCATGATTTGGTTGAATCTTTCAAAGCGACCTTAGAAGAAACACTAGAAGCAAGCTTACTTTTGCATGTAATTGACAGCAGTAGCCCTAATATGCTGGAACAAATCGAAGCAGTAGAATCTGTACTGAAAGAAATTGGAGCCGATGCACCGATTCTTCATGTTTACAATAAAATTGATCTCAGCGGTGATACGGCAAAAATTATTTATAAAGCAGCAGATTTACCTGATCGCGTTTATGTTTCTGCGCATTCTGGACAGGGATTGGATTTACTAAGCCAAGCTGTTCAACAATGCCTGATGGGACAGTTACAACATTTCTACTTAGTTCTCAAACCTGCTTACGGTAAACTACGCACACAACTTTATACACTGAATGTCATTCAAACTGAACAATATGATGAGCAAGGTGATTTGCATTTATCCGTTTGTATTGCTCCACAAAAATTGCATCAACTGATCAAACAAGCACATCTACCATTAGATGAAATTCTTGGAAACCAAGCAGCTTTATTTCACAGGCCTTTGGAAGAATTTGAAAAGTAAGCATCAATGTAATAATCGTTCATAAGTGAGAGTTAGAAAAAAGATGAAAGAAATTGATTGGACAGCTTGGTTTTGCACGATTCTATTAATTATTGTATTTCGTGAAGGTGCTGTTGCTATTACCACGGTCTTTCATCATCCAGAATTAGGTAATCTCGTCGGACTGATCAGCTTACTTGCAACTTTATTACTTTGGAGAAGATTTAGAAAAATCTCCAATCGTCTTATCGATACCAACAACAAAATCATGAAAGAAAGTGCTTTTGCATTTTTGCCAATCTGTGCTGGCTCTTTGATCATGTTGGTACATTTAGGCAAAGAAATTCCAATCTTTTTATTTGTCTTAACCTTGAGTACTTTATTGCCATTGTGGATTTACGCCAAAATGGCGAAACGCTGGTTATAGGAGTTCATGAATATGTTAATGGTTATATATGGATTCGTGATTACCTTAATCAGTTATCTCATCGCAAAACCTTTAAACAAAAAAATTCCACAGATTCCATTAATTGTTTTTGCGATGTTTATTGTGATCGGACTACTCGCAATTTTGGGTATTCCTTATGAACAGTACATGAATAATGTGAATGGTGTCTTTAATCATCTGCTTGGTTATGTGACTGTCGCTTTGGCAATTCCACTGGCTGCAATGCGTTATGATGATTTACCAATTAAATCGATGATTGGCATTTTGTGTTTTGCAAGTATCAGTGCAGTTGCATTGCCGATGGGGCTTGCATATTTATTACACATGTCAGAACCAACAATTATGGCTTTTGCAACCCGAGCTGTAACGACGCCAATTGCTCTGAATATTGCCACACTATTACACGCTCCTCTGATGATGGTATCACTGATTGTGATTTTATCTGGAGTCATTGGCGCCGCATTTTCTCCGTGGATTTTAAAACATATCCATGATGAACGGGCTTCAGGCTTAGCTTTAGGTTTGGCAGCTCATGCAATTGGTACAGCACAAGCATGGCAGCGAGGTCCTGTTACAGGTCGTTATGCCGCTTTTGGTATGGCTGTGAATGGTGTGTTTACTGCTATATGGCTACCCACTTTTATTTTGTCTCTTTCTTAATTTGTCACAAAGATGTCAATTTATATTGAACTAGTTGTCAAAAATCCTACATAATGAAAGTTCAAACGTTAAAAGGATTTTTAATGATGGGAAAACAATTATTCGGTGCGTTGATTTTATCTGTAATGAGTAGTCTAAGCTTTGCAGAAGATATTACAGGTATGTGGCAAAGTATCGATGACAAAACTGGTGCACCAAAAGCTTTAGTCGAAATTCGTAAAGAAGCGAACGGTACTTATGCGGGTAAGATTGTAAAGATTACTCCACGTGCGGGTTACACACCAAAAGAAACGTGTGTAGACTGCCCAGCACCATATACCAATAAACCTATTTTAGGCTTAGACGTGATGACAGGCCTAAAACAAGGTGAAGGGCTGAACTATGTTAATGGTCGTATTCTAGATCCAAATTCTGGCAAAATTTATAGTATGAAAGCAAAATTAAGTTCTAATGGCAAACGCTTACATTTGCGAGGCTATGTTGGTGTATCTGCATTGGGTCGTAATCAAATTTGGATTCGTGCAGAATAAATTTTTAGAGCTATCAATTGCGCCAGTCATCTCCGTATTTGATCAAATTGGTCACGGTTTAGCACTATAAAACACCTTTATTTCTTTCAGAATTAAGGGTGTTTTTTTATTAAATTTTAAAAATTCCTTGAAATTTCAATTATTAATAAAATACACAATTGTAAAATAATGATTGAATCTAGGATTAAAAATCCGAAATAATAGAGAGACAATAATAGTGGCTGAGTAACTTAGACATGTACACAAAACTCATTACGTTTTTCTTCTTATTTAGTCTTAGCCATCTGACTTTTGCACAAGATATCGTAGGTACTTGGCAAAGCGTTGACGATGTAACAGGAGCGCCTAAAGGACAGGTTGAAATTATCAAAGAAGCTGATGGAACTTATATTGGTAAAGTTATTAAAATTACCCCGCGAACAGGTTATACACCAAAAGAATTCTGTACGGGTTGCCCTGCTCCTTACACGAACAAACCCATCTTAGGCTTAAATGTAATTACTAAACTGAAGTATAAAAAGGATTTGTCTTATGCAGATGGAAAAATTTTAGATCCAAACACTGGTCGTATGTATAGTCTCGCAGCAAAGTTAAGTAACAATGGACAAAGGTTACATTTACGAGGTTATGTTGGCGTATCAGTATTGGGTCGTAGTCAAATCTGGATTCGTGTGAATAACTAAAAATCTAATCAATAAAAAAGCCCTCAATTTAAGGGCTTTTTTATATTGCTATAACTGTAGTTTAATGGCTTTGTAACTTTGCGTAGTCAATCAAAACATTTGCAGCTTCTGTAATAAAGGTTTCTTCTTCAGGCAATGCTGGTCGTGCATAAGCTTTCATTTTGGCACGTGACTCAATTAATGCATCAATCGAAGCCTGATAGCTTTCCCAGTTGGCATAAGGTGCCTGACCTGTCGCTATACGACGCTGATTTTCAGCATTGAGTGTTTGCTTTTCTAAATCAATTAGCTCAGCTCGACGTTGAGCAATATCTAACTCAACTTTCTTCTGATCAGAACTTTTTTGTGCGATCAGTTTTCGAGCTTCTAAATAATTAAATTGTGAATCAGCTTTCACCCGCTGTTCAGAAGATTGGGTAAGCTTAGCAATATACGGTTGCACAGAACCTTCGCGCTTGAAAGGAGCTGTTGGAATGGTATCCCATTTCAATGCATTTTTAGCTTTACGCTCACCAAACTCTTCATTGTAAATATCAACAAGTTTGATATCAGGAATCACGCCTTTGTTCTGCGTACTTCCACCCGTGACACGATAGAATTTGCGTTGAGTTAACGTTGCCTGACCATGTGCTAAGGAGTCTAATTGAACCTGAGCGGTGCCTTTTCCTGTCGTGGTACTACCTATAATAATACCGCGCTCATAATCTTGGATTGCCGCAGAATAAATCTCACTCGCAGATGCAGAGGCTAAGTTAACAAGCACTGCCATTGGCCCAGCATAAATTTGCTCTCCGCCATCAGTGTCTTCAAAGACATTCACATTGCCATTGCCATCCCGAATTTGTACAACTGGACCAGACTTAATCACCTGACCCAGCATACGAGCAACTTCTTCTAATGAACCACCTGGGTCATTACGTAAATCAACCAGAACACCTTCTACTTTCTTTGCTTTGAGCGATTCAAATGCTTTTGCTGTATCTTCAGAAACTGAACGATATTCTGTACCAGCTCGACGTGAACGATAATCGAAATAGAAAGATGGAATTTCAATCACACCGAAAAGATGTTTTTTCCCATCACGTGTAATTTCAACTGTACGTGAGCGAACACCCGCATCCTCTTCCTGAATCACATCTCGGACTAAACTCACATTACGTGCTTGGCTCATCGAAGCACCTGCACCGAGTAAGCGAACAGTTACTTTAGTTCCACGCTTACCACGAATCAATCCAACAATTTCTGAACTCGACCAACCAATGACATCAATCATTTTTTCGCCATCTTGGGCAACGCCAATGATTCGATCTCCTGATTTGATTTGACCAGATTTACTCGCTGGTCCCCCTTCAACAATAGTTTCAATCTTGGTGTAATCTTCATTGCCTCGTTCTGGGCGAATAGATACCCCAATGCCTTCAAGTTGCAATGTGGTCTGGCGATTTAACTCCATCGCATCAATAGGAGGGTAATAATTACTATGTGGATCGTAAGTTGCCAACATTGCATTTAATGTTTTATCTAAAACATCATCGCTCTTTACACGACCAATACGTTCAAGCTGGCGCGTATAACGTTTTGTCAGCGTTTGTACTGGTGTTAAATCCTCTGGACCAGTTAAATCCTGACCATTTGCAAGCGATGGATCAGCTTTCAAAGCCTTTTGCTTCGCTTGCTCTTCTTCTTTGCTAATCGTTAAATTAATTAGCTGAGACACCAACATTCTCTGCCAATGTGCTTGTTGCTCGGCAGAAGTCTGAAAATAAGGCGCTTTTTCGCGATCAATATCAAGGTAAACACCCTTTTGCTGTAAATTTTGTGGCTTCTTCAATTCAGCCAACATAAATTCGTAGAATTGTTTCAAGCGTTCACGATATTGGGCATGAATCGCAAAAGGTCCCGTTAGGTTTCCTGCTTTTAATGAGCTACCAAAATTTGAACCATATTTATTTTTATATTCTGAAACTTCACTGCTCAGAAATAATGAATGATCTGGATCTAAGCTGTCCAAATACATATCTAAAATACGATTTGATGTCGCAGCATCTAAACGCATATTCAGATAATGCTGACGATCAACTAATGTTGCCAACTGACGTGCGACCAATGCTTGTTCTTGTGATGGCTTGATCACGGTTGAAACAACAGGAGCTTCCGTTGCCGCAAATGCCTCATTCATTGTATGAGAAAAAAATAAACCACCAGTCGCGATTGCAACTGCACACGCTATCATTTGAAGTTTCATAAAATTTTGGTACTTCCTTGGATATGGCAATTATTACATGCTAGTACAATCAATATGAACATATTTCATTCAATATTTTTACCAAACTGTAGTACAGGTTAATCATTATAAATAAATGACCAACAAGCACTTATCATCAATATCATGTAGTTTTATCATATTCTGTACTGACAAAATGTAGCAAATCATTGCACAATTTAGCTATCGCTTTTTTTACATCAAAATTCAAATGGAATCTATATGATCGGCGCATTGATGCTAGACGTTGCTGGCACAGAACTTACTCAAGAAGATATTGAACTATTACAAGCTCCGCAAGTCGGTGGCATGATTTTATTTGCACGAAATATTGAGTCTCCTCAACAAGTTCGTGCTTTAACTGATCATATGCGCCAAGTCCGTCCAGATATTCTGATTGCTGTCGATCAAGAAGGTGGGCGTGTTCAACGTTTAAGACAAGGCTTCACCTTGTTACCTGCAATGGGGCGACTTGGTGAACATTATGTTCATCATCCCGAACAAGCAATTGAGTTAGCCCAACAGTGTGGTTGGTTAATGGCAACTGAAGTTCTCGCTGTAGGTATCGATTTTAGTTTTGCTCCAGTCTTAGATCTCAATGATATTAGTGATGTCATTGGTGATCGAAGCTTTGCTAAAAATATGCAAGACATCGTTCCACTAGCTGATGCCTTTATGCGTGGAATGAAACAAGCAGGCATGGCGACAACTGGAAAACATTTCCCTGGACATGGTTCTGTAAAAGCTGATTCACATGTCGCTGCGGCGATTGATAGTCGCTCATATCAAGAAATTTACGACAAAGACATGCAAAGTTTTATCAAGTTGATGCCTCAACTTGATGCACTGATGCCAGCGCATGTGATTTATGATCAAGTCGATCCAAACCCAGCAGGCTTCTCTCCGTTCTGGCTACAAAATATTTTACGTCAGCAACTTAAATTTGACGGCGTTTTGTTCTCTGATGACCTGAGTATGCAAGCTGCGTGTGTTGCTGGTGGTGCTGATGCACGTATTCAAGCGGCATTAAATGCGGGTTGTGATATGGGATTAGTGTGTAATGATCGAACAGCAGCATGTACAGCTTTAGATGGCATTCAAAAATTGGCTTTACCAAATCAACAACGTCTAGAGCGTATGCGCGGTAAAATTCCAAACATCCAAGTAGGTTCGACACTAAATTTAGATGAAAGTTGGCAGAACGCAAAAAAAGTCATTGAAGACTTTAAGAATTCGTTTTAACTTGCCAATAAGCAAAAGATGATTTAACACACCATCTCCAATTGATCTATTTAAAAATGAATAGGTCAATTTCCTCGCGCAAATGGGTTGTGCATGGGAACAGAATAAAATGAAAAAAATTGAGTCTAGGACAGATGACACAACAACTTTCGAAACACCGCCATATTTCTTTTACTGCACACTATACCGGCTATATTTGGTATCAGATGGGCATTTCCCATCCTGCATTAGCGACAACTAAAGGAAAAACACTAGCAGCCTTAGTCCATCCGATTGAAAGTTGGGCAGAAAAGTATGTTGGTGGAAGTATGCGAACAACCTTGAAACAACGCCATACCATGCTTGATACGCATTTAGAGCAATTGATTCAGCAATATCCAAACCTACAAGTACTTGAAATTGCATGTGGCTTATCGCCACGAGGTTGGTGGTTTAGACAGCATCACCCAGAAATTTGCTATCGTGAGCTTGACTTACCTGATATGGCCGCTACAAAACAAGCAGCATTACAACAAATTGAACCACATGTTGATGATGTCCTATCCGTTGATTTATTCACAGAAGCATTTGCCAACGTATTTAAAGTCTTTGACCCTAAACGACCTTTGGTGATTATTAGTGAAGGCTTAATTAACTACTTTGAAAAGCCGTTACTTCAGCAACTTATTCAAGCAATAGCGATCTATGGTCGCGACTTCAAAGAACTTCATTATTTAACCGATCTTTATCCCGAACCCACTCAAAATAAATTAGCAACCATTATCTGGAATAGTAGTCGTTTATTGAAATTAATGTCACGCAGTGCTTTTAGCTTCCACTTTAAAACACCAGCTGAGGTAGAGAATTTTTTTCATGAAGCCGGTTTTAAGCAAGTTGAAGTGCTTCAACCTAAAGAATTTTTTGAACAAACACGTTTAGAAAACAAGGAACAGCATCTGGGTGATCTTGTTTGGATGATTCAAGCCACCAATAAATAAAAGTCAAAAAAAGAGAAGTGAATTCAAAACACTTCTCTTTTAAAATTCTATTAAAGATAATTAAATTTGTTTCTGACGCTCAATAAAACGAGACAAACGATCCGCAACGTCGAAACTACCGTGTTTAAACAAGATACGTAAACCCTGTTCAGTTGCCTCAAATGTTAAACATTCTATTTTAAACTCACCTTCTTCATCAGCTAAATGTAAGGCTAAATCTCGTGGATGCTGGCTAACAAAATCAAGCTGATCCAAATGATCAAGTTTTAAATACACCCCAAAGAACGTAATATCTACAATCTTTACTGCTACTTCGGTATCTGAATGTCGATGTGATAATTTAGTGTCTGGTTTTAAAACAGGAATACGTTCTTCACCACGACGCTCAATGTTTTTCATCTGTTCGCGGTTCATTGGAATAACACCATCAAGATTGTCGATGGATTCTCCCTTTAAAAACGTAGTAAAAAGCGTCATCGTTTCTTTGCGGCGTTGTAATTGTGGAACATGGTCTGCATTGGCAATTAATGCAAATTCCATATTATTACATTGCAAAGCAAAGTCAGCATTTTCATGTGGCAAAGTAAAGCTATCGTACTGCCCTGCTGCAACGAGAGTTTTACACTGCGCAACAGGTACATTGCTTAAACGGAGTAGTCGATTGCAATTAATCTCGTAACGCTCACGTTCAGTTGCAGTAAACTCTGCCATCTGTCTAAAGAATAAACGTTTTGCCGTTGGAGACATCCGCGTTTTATCAAGCTTGGCATGATTCACAAGATACAAAATAACTGCTTGCCCAAACTCCTCCATACGATCTTCACGCATCAAGTGTAAAGATTCCTCGAGCAACATACGCCAGCTTTTACGGGTTTTTTGCATCACACCCATCAAGACCATACGATCAATCAGTTCAGGACGTTGGTGTGCAAATGAAGATGCAACAACTGAACCCAACGACATACCCATGACAGAAACTTTATCAATCCCAACAATATCAAGCCATTGACCCAACATTTTTGATAAATCTGGTAATTCAAGAATTCCAGCTGACTCGCCTGTATCCACATTTCGAATCTGCTGATTTGCGCCCATTGATGGTAAATCAATCAATATGACAGGACCACTCTCAAAGAGTTGCTCAACACAATACTTATAAGAGTTAAAATTTTGAAATGCGCCCCCGACAATTACAATTGGCGTGTTGTAGATCGTCTTAGGATCTGCAATTGCCATATATTCAATTTTCCAACCATCTATCCATGTAGTACGCGCTGGTTGTTTAAAACTGTTTTTATTGTATATGTCGAAAAAACCAAACCCTGTGTAGGTATGATTTAAATCCGAGTCCATTTGGATTATGGAATTCATATCCTTCCTCCATCCTTGTTTATTTTTTTGCTGTAGTTAGTCTCATTTTTAGTGAGTTCTAGTTACAAGTTAACAAATTTATAAAATTTGTATTACATTTATCCTATACATTTTTCATTCTATACAAATGCATGATTTATACGCAATCATTTCCTTAACCACTTATCTTGTTTAGATCAATAATATTTTTCAAAATATGTAATCAGCTTGTAAATTCAATTTTAAATCAAAAGAGCTACTCAAAATTTACAATCTATAATTTTTTGAATTATCAGTTCAGCCTATTCATTGTTCAGCATTTGACTGTTACTATCATTATAAATATATGCAATCGTCAAAATGCTATGCAAGATTCTATTCAAAACTATATGCAACAGGTTGGTACTCAGGCACGCAAAGCGTCTCGTATCTTAATGAGCGCATCAACGCATCTAAAGAACCATGCTCTGTCTGCAATTTATACTGCTTTAGAAAATAATCAAGCACAAATTTTGGCAGCCAATCAAATTGATATGCAAAATGGTCACCAACGTCAATTAGATTCTGCCCTCCTTGATCGTCTTGAACTCACTCCTGCTCGCTTTAAAGGCATGCTACAAGGGTTAAAAGATGTTATTGCACTTGTTGACCCAATCGGCGAAATTACGGATTTAGCTTACCGTCCATCAGGTATTCAACTGGGTAAAATGCGGGTTCCTTTAGGTGTAATCGGTATGATCTACGAATCGAGACCGAATGTTACCCTTGAAGCCGCATCATTAGCACTAAAGTCAGGAAATGCCATTATTCTACGCGGTGGTTCAGAAGCAATTGAATCGAATAAAGCAATTGCAATCGCAATTCAGCATGGTTTACAAATTGCTGGCTTACCTGAACATGCTGTTCAAGTGATTGACACACCTGACCGCGCAGCAGTAGGTCATTTAATCACAATGACTGAATTTGTAGACGTCATTGTTCCTCGTGGCGGTAAAAGCTTGATTGAACGTGTAACGAATGAAGCACGTATTCCTGTGATCAAGCATTTAGATGGCAATTGCCATGTTTTTGTTGAAGCACAAGCAGATTTACAAAAAGCATTACCAATTGCGCTCAACTCAAAAACACATCGTTATGGCGTATGTAATGCGATGGAAACATTACTTGTTGATGAAGAAATTGCAGAAGATTTCCTACCAAGTATTGCTGAACTATATGCAGATAAACAAGTTGAACTAAGAGGTTGTGCGGAAACACAACGTATCTTAGGTGAGTCTGTTAAAACAGCCACCGAAGAAGATTGGTACACTGAATATTTAGGTCCTATTCTTGCAATCAAAGTCGTTACAGGTATGGATGAAGCAATCGAACATATTAATAAATATGGTTCTCATCATACCGATGCGATTATTACTGAAAACTTTAGTCTAGCACGTGAGTTTCTCGCACGAGTTGATTCAAGTTCAGTGATGATCAATGCTTCAACCCGCTTTGCTGATGGCTTTGAATATGGCCTAGGTGCAGAAATAGGAATTTCAACAGACAAAATTCATGCACGCGGTCCAGTTGGTCTGGAAGGTCTAACCTCTCAGAAATGGATCGTATTTGGTGATGGTCAAATACGCCAATAAGGCATTTAGATCCAAGTAAAACGCTGCACGGTAAAGCTCATTTATTTGATCTTTATCGTGTTTTTACATATTTTCATACAAAAACCCTGATCAAAACAAACAGATTCATCCTAAGAAGTTTGTATTTACACTCTATAATCATTAGATTCAATTATAAATCAGTTGTATAGGCTAAAGTCTATCTTCGCCAATATGACAACCCATGTTAAAACATTGCACGTGATTGCTGTGCTCGACACGTTGCAGCAAGATCAAAAGTGTTCGTCATAAAATTCAAAATTTGTTAGGTGTTCAAACGTGGCTAAATCTGTACTTGTAATTAACTGTGGTTCATCTTCAATCAAATACGCGCTTATCTCAGAACGCCGTGAAGATCGTATTTATGGATTAGCAGAAAACTTAGGTTCTGCTGAAGCACGGATCAAAGGCGTTACGATTGGTGGTGAACCACTTGAACTTTCGATTCCACATGCAGATCACGCCAAAGCACTTGAAACTCTTCTTGCACGTTTAGCGAACTACAATCCACAAGCGATCGGTCATCGTGTTGTTCATGGTGGCAATTTAACCAAAGCAGAACTATTAACACCTGAAATTGTAAGCCGCATCGAAGCTGCAACACCACTTGCACCTTTGCACAATCCTGCACATTTGATTGGGATTGAAGCAACCATGCGTTTGTTCCCTGAATTACCTCAGGTTGCTGTATTTGACACTGCATTCCATCAAACCATGCCTGAACACGCGTATCGTTATGCTCTACCACAAAATTTATATACTGAACACCATGTCCGTCGCTATGGTTTTCATGGAACAAGCCACGCTTATGTGACTGAACGTGCAAGTGAACTCGCAGGTGCAAAAAATCAAGGGGGCTGGCTCAGTGCTCACTTAGGCAATGGTAGTTCAACTTGTGCGGTTTGGAATGGTCAAAGTCTTGATACTTCTATGGGCATGACTCCATTAGAAGGTGTAGTGATGGGTACACGTAGTGGTGATGTTGACCCAAGCCTACATTTATTCCTTGCAAGTAATTTAGGCTGGAGTATCCAGAAAATTGACAGTATGTTGAATAAAGAAAGTGGCTTGCTTGGCTTATCTGGTCTGTCAAACGACATGCGCACTTTAGTTGAAGCTTCGGGTAATGGTCATGAAGGAGCAACACTGGCGATTGAAGTATTCTGCTATCGTTTAGCAAAATCATTATCTGCTTTGAGCTGTGGTTTACCGCGTTTAGATGGTTTAGTTTTCACGGGTGGAATCGGTGAAAACTCAGCTTATGTTCGTGAAAAAACCTTGGCTTATCTACCACACTTTGGTTTGGAATTTAGTGCAGAAAAAAATAATGCCTTAGCACGCGGCACTGAAGGTCGAATCGATAATGGTACAGGTCCACAGATTTGGGTTGTACCTACAGACGAAGAAGGACGCATTGCGAAAGAAACGCGTCAAGTCATTGAACAGCTCGCTTAATTCACAAAATTTAGATAAATTTTAAGGTTCTTATGAATACGATTTTACTGATTCCAACAGGTGAAGGGGTTGGTCTTACATCTGCCTGTTTAGGAATGATCTACGCTTTAGACTGTAAAGGGATTAATGCTGGTTTTCTTAAACCATTTTCTCAATTAGCAGATTCAACCGTTGATCGTACTGCAACACTTTATCGTCATTTATTTCAACATCAATCTGTTGAACCGATTGCTTATGAAAAGCTCACCCAGCTTCTTGGTTTAGGCGAAACAGATGAGCTACTCGAAGAAGCTGTTGCACTGCATCGTAAAATCTCAGCCAATCATGATGTGATTATTGTAGAAGGACTTGTTCCAAATGGACAAGATCACTTTGCCAATGAAATTAATGCCGCACTTGCACAAGCACTCGATGCCCAAGTCGTTTTGGTCAGCACAGCAGATTTAGCTGACCCACGTAAAACAGCTGAAAAAGTTGATGCACATTTGCGTCAATTCGGAGGTGCTGCATCACCGCGCACCACAGGCATTTTATTTATGCGAACCAAAGGTCTTCCTGAAGGTACAGCAGCAATTCCTGTCACACTTGATCCAAGTTTGCGTTTAGATAAGCAAATTGCTGAATTTTCAATACAATTACAACGTTACAATCGTTTTATTGGCACAAGTGAATTACCTATCATTGGTTTAGTGCCATTCAGTAATATTCTCAGCGTACCGCGTAGCTTAGATATTGCCACTGTTGTTAATGGTACTTGGTTAAATGAGGGTGAAGCAAAACAACGCCGTATTTTACATACCAGTTTAATCGCATCGGATATTGAAGCCGAATTACATAAATTTGTTGCTGGCGAACTCATCATTAGTGCATCTCAACGTACAGATGCCCTACTTGCAGCAAGTCTTGCAAGCAGTAATGGAATTCCTTTGGCGGGTTTAGTTTTAGCTGAACAAGCCGCTCCAGCCGCGAATATTTTAGAATTCTGCCAAGGTGCTATTAAACAAGGTCTACCAATTTTACACACTTCGCTAGACACATTAGAAACAGCACAACGCCTATATCATTTTGGCAATGAAATTCCCGTAGATGATATTGAGCGTGCTGAACAAGTGACGCGTTTTGTTTCAAGCCATCTTGATAATAGTTGGCTCGATCAACATACCCAGAACAACCTGAATCCACGATTATCTCCATCTGCATTCCGCTACGAGCTGGTACAAAAATCGATTGCTGCGAAAAAACGCATTGTACTACCTGAAGGTGATGAACCTCGTACTGTACAAGCCGCAGCGATTTGCCAATCACGTGGTATTGCTGAATGTATTTTATTAGCGAAACCTGAAGCTGTTGCTGAAGTTGCTAAAGCACGTGGTATTCAGCTTCCAGCTGATCTGCAAATTATTGATCCCGATAGTATTCGTGACCAATATATTGAACCTATGGTTGAATTACGCAAAGGTAAGCTAGATGCATTACAAGCAAAAGCACAGCTACAAGATACTGTAGTCCTTGGTACAATGATGTTAGCACTTGATCAAGTCGATGGCTTAGTATCTGGCGCAATTCATACCACTGCCAATACCGTTCGACCTGCATTTCAATTGATTAAAACAGCCCCGAACTACTCATTAGTTTCATCAATCTTCTTTATGTTGTTGCCTGATGAAGTTTATGTCTACGGCGATTGTGCAATTAATCCAGATCCAAATGCTAAACAGCTTGCTGAAATTGCGATTCAATCTGCAGACTCTGCTAAAGCCTTTGGTCTTGATCCGCGTATTGCCATGATTAGTTATTCAACAGGTACGTCAGGCGCAGGTGCCGATGTTGAAAAAGTGGCTGAAGCAACCAAGATCGCCCAACAACGACGTCCTGATTTACTGATTGATGGGCCTCTACAATACGATGCGGCTTCAGTTGAAAGCGTTGGACGTCAAAAAGCACCTGAATCTAAAGTTGCGGGTCGTGCCAATGTATTTATTTTCCCTGATCTCAATACTGGTAACACCACCTATAAAGCAGTACAACGTGCAGCAAATGTGGTCAGTGTCGGTCCAATGCTACAAGGCTTAAACAAGCCCGTAAATGATTTGTCTCGCGGTGCTTTGGTTGATGATATTGTGTTTACCATTGCCTTAACGGCGATTCAGGCAGCGCAACAGGATTAAATCACGATCCTGATATTATAAAAAACCATCTACCAGATAAAAAGTAGATGGTTTTTTATTAGACTTGTTTTTCCATGCGGCCAGCCACACATAAGGAAAACTAAAAATTTCAACACGTCTCCTGCCTATTTAGACCTTTAGCCAAATCTAAGCTAAAACTCCCACATTCATTGCTTTTTGTCATATAATTTAGCCCGCCAGCTAATCGCCCGCTCAAGAGAAATTTGATATGACAACGATCATCAAACAAGATGACTTGATTACATCAATCAAGGATGCCCTGCAGTTTATTTCTTACTATCACCCACAAGACTTCATCCAAGCGATGAGCCGTGCTTATGATCGTGAAGAAAACAAAGCTGCAAAAGATGCTATTGCCCAAATCCTGATCAACTCACGTATGTGTGCTGAAGGTCACCGACCAATCTGTCAGGATACAGGGATCGTTAACGTTTTCCTTGAAGTCGGCTTAGATGTTAAATTTGATTTAACCATGAGCTTGGATGATGCTGTAAACGAAGGTGTACGCCAAGGTTACCTAGAAAACTCAAACGTACTCCGTGCTTCTGTTTTAGCAGACCCAGCTTTTGGTCGTAAAAATACCAAAGACAATACCCCTGCCGTGATTCACTACAAACTCGTACCGGGTAATAAAGTTGATATTACCGTTGCAGCGAAGGGTGGCGGTTCTGAAAATAAATCCAAACTTGCGATGCTAAACCCATCTGATTCAATCGTAGATTGGGTACTTAAAACTGTACCAACGATGGGTGCAGGCTGGTGTCCACCAGGTATGCTCGGTATTGGTATCGGTGGTACTGCTGAAAAAGCCATGATGCTTGCAAAAGAAGCACTCATGGAAGAAATCAACATGGACGAATTACTTTGTCGTGGCCCACAAAGCAAGATGGAAGAACTCCGTATCGAGATCTTCGAAAAAGTAAATGCACTGGGTATTGGTGCTCAAGGTCTTGGTGGTTTGACGACTGTTCTTGATATTAAAATCAAGGATTACCCATGCCACGCAGCAGGTAAGCCAGTCGGTATGATTCCGAACTGTGCTGCGACTCGTCACGCACATTTCCAGTTAGATGGCACAGGTGTTGCGCATATTCAGGCACCTAAACTTGAAGACTACCCTGCTGTAACTTGGGATTCATCTCAATCAAAACGTGTGAATCTTGATACCATTACCCAAGAAGAAATGAATTCATGGAAACCAGGTGACACCTTACTACTTAACGGTACCATTTATACAGGTCGTGATGCTGCACATAAGCGCATGGTCGACATGTTAAATAATGGTGAAGAACTTCCAGTCGATCTCAAAGGTAAATTCATTTACTACGTGGGTCCAGTCGATCCAGTTGGCGATGAAGTGGTTGGTCCTGCAGGCCCAACAACAGCAACCCGTATGGATAAGTTCACTCGTCAAGTGTTAGAAGCAACTGGCTTATTCGGTATGATTGGTAAAGCAGACCGTGGTCCTGCTGCAATTGAAGCAATCAAAGACAATCAAGCAACTTACTTGATGGCTGTTGGTGGTGCTGCGTATCTCGTGTCTAAAGCAGTTCGTGAGGCTGAAGTCGTTGCTTTTGCAGACCTAGGTATGGAAGCAATCTACAAATTCGTGGTTGAAGATATGCCTGTTTCTGTTGCAGTTGATGTCAATGGTACTTCGATCCATGCCACTGCACCAAAAATCTGGCAAGCTAAAATTGGTAAGATTCCAGTTGTGGATGCTGCTGCAATCTAAATAATACTCATACAATAATTATAGCCGAATCATCGTATTCGGCTATTTTTTTGCCTAAAGCATCTGTTAAATTATAAAAAACAATAAGGATAACAAGATGAATAAAACAATATCGATCTTAATAATAAGTCTCTGCTGTGTCATGGCAACAGAAAATACATTTGCCAGCCCTGCTCAAAAAAAATCTGTAAAAGAACTAATTAAACTCAGTGATTTAGAAAACCTTTTACATTCATCTTTAGATGAAATGCAGCCTGCGTTAGACTCTGAAGCTGAAAGTATGCTTTTAAAAATTTTAGGTAAAGAGAGACTAACAACCAATCAAGAACATCTAGCACTTGTAGAACTCAGTCAATTATTAAAAGACACAAGTTCAAAAATGTTTATGCGGCCTGAAACATTACAAACAATTGAGCAAATTTACACAGAAACACTGAGTGAAGAAGAAGTACAAGCTTATTTAAAATTTTTGCGAACGCCAGAAGGAAAATCAATCAACCAAAAAAATTTAACAATTAGTAGCAATGTTTTTCAATACATGAATAATTTAAATCAAAAGACCTTAAATGATCCTGAGCAAAATTTAAAACTCAAAGAGCAGCTTTTAAGCATCATCAAACCCTTAATTCAAGATGAATAAACGCTGCTCAATATTGACTACCACGTCAATGGATTCCAAAGTTTAAATGGTTTAACCAATAAGACCTCAGATTTTTCATCATACTTAGCTGGCTTTAACTCTTGAGGCTTAGACCGAATTTTACCTGAGGCATCTTGTGCCACAAAGTTATAGCTTGATGATTTTAGGCGGGTAAAGGCAATTTCCTGATGTGCGACTTTATCGGGCATGATCATAAATGGTCCCGTATGTTCGCTGCGAGAAATCTTATTTTCTTCATCATATTTAATAAAATAAGTTTGTGATGCATCAACCGTGAAATCTAAATACTTTGGTTTTTGGAAATGCATACCAGCCAATGGGCGGCTCACACTCAAACGATAGGTACCTGCTGGTAGTTCCACCCAATAATAGTGATTATGCAATAGGCTTGGGATTCGATGCCCATTAATAAATAAGTTTGCTGCTGCAATTTCTTGACGATTCCAACGTGTATCTGGACGATACAAATAAACCACCGCGGCTTGTTCATTTTGTGGTTTGATCGGTGTGTAAAATTGACCTAATTTTTGATTGACCCATCCACCAACAGTAAAACCTCCCACATGATACTGATCAAGCAGACCTGGCTCTTTTGTTGTATCTACTGGAGGT
Organism: Acinetobacter sp. SwsAc4; assembly: GCF_013391535.1. Lineage (NCBI taxonomy): Bacteria > Pseudomonadati > Pseudomonadota > Gammaproteobacteria > Moraxellales > Moraxellaceae > Acinetobacter > Acinetobacter sp. SwsAc4. The sequence goes on along the minus strand of NZ_JACAXC010000006.1, from coordinate 92,819 downwards.
AAAGTTGCTGTGAGTGTTGTCGTATTTTCTTCAACTGTCTTATGACTTTGACAACCAGCCAATACCCCTGCACAACATAATGACAATATTAAATAACGCATGATATCCCTCAAGGCGTTTTCTTGGATTTATTTTTAACAGCGCAAAACTATGCGGATTTTCCAATTTTTAAGATTAACACCTCATTAATTAATTGCAAATAAAAAAAGCATGAAAAGTCTAAGCTTTCATGCTTTTTAGATGAATGAGAATTAAGCAGATTTTGAATCAATAACTTTCAAATCTTTCTTTTCAACTAATTCCGGTGTTGTCACTTGTGGTAAACGTTCAGCTTTAAATGTTGGCTTAGCTGTACCATTAATTACAGCTTCATCCACAATAACCGTCCCCACATCACTACGACTTGGTAAGTCATACATGGTTTCTAGCAAAACGTTTTCTAAAATTGAACGTAAGCCACGCGCACCCGTATTTCGTTCAAGTGCTTTCTTCGCTACAGCACGCAATGCAGATTCATCAAAAACAAGATCAACATTTTCCATCGTGAAAAGATACTGATATTGGCGAGTTAATGCATTTTTAGGCTCTGTCAGAATTTGCATTAATGCTTCTTCATCCAGTTCTTCTAAAGTTGCAATCACAGGCAAACGACCAATAAACTCAGGAATCAAACCAAATTTGACTAAATCAGTTGCTTCGACTTGACGGAACAACTCAGAGACTTTTTTACTGTCGTCCTTATTCTTCACATCAGCCGTGAATCCAATACCGCCTTTCTCTTGACGTTGTTGTACAATTTTCTCTAAACCAGAGAATGCACCACCACAAATAAATAAAATATTTGAGGTATCAATTTGAATGAATTCTTGTTGCGGATGCTTACGACCACCTTGTGGCGGAATAGAAGCAACGGTGCCTTCAATCATTTTCAATAATGCTTGTTGTACACCTTCACCCGATACGTCACGAGTAATTGATGGATTCTCCGATTTACGGGTAATCTTATCAATCTCATCAATATAGATAATACCTTTCTGCGCTTTTTCTACATCGTAGTCCGCTTTCTGCAATAACTTTTGTACGATATTTTCAACATCTTCACCCACATAACCCGCTTCTGTGAGTGTCGTTGCATCTGCCATGGCAAAAGGAACATCCAATAAGCGTGCAAGTGTTTGCGCAAGCAAGGTCTTACCTGAACCTGTTGGTCCAATCAACAAGATATTACTTTTCGCAATCTCAATATCTTGATGTGCATGATGCGACTGACCAACTTTCAAACGCTTATAATGATTATAGACCGCAACAGATAGTGTTTTCTTTGCAACATCTTGTCCAATGACATATTGATCCAACGCAGCACGTATCTCATGTGGTTTAGGCAAAGCTTTAGTCGCCCAGTCACCTGCTTCAACTTGTTGACTGGTTTGCACTAAATCTAAGCAGACATCCACACACTCATTACAAATATATGCGTCCTCACCTGCAATCAATTTTCCAACTTCAGATTGTGTCTTACCACAAAATGAACAATGCTTTTGTCCTTGAGGATGTTCGGACATATTTACTCCACAACTTAAATCTTAAAAACTAGGGACGTTTGCTTAATACTTGGTCAACTAAACCATATTCTTTAGCTGCTTGTGCAGTCATAAAATTGTCACGATCTGTGTCACGTGCAATTCTTTCATAATCTTGACCACTATGCTCAGCCATCAGACGGTTTAGACGCTCTTTGATATAAAGAATTTCACGTGCATGAATTTCGATATCAGACGCTTGACCACGGAAACCACCGAGTGGTTGGTGAATCATCACGCGTGCATTTTCAAGACAGTAACGTTTTCCTTTAGCACCCGCATTCAATAAGAATGCACCCATTGAAGCCGCTTGTCCCATGCAATATGTAACAACATCTGGCTTAATAAACTGCATAGTGTCATAAATTGCCATACCAGCAGTTACTGAGCCACCCGGTGAGTTGATATAAAGATGGATATCTTTCTCTGGATTCTCAGCTTCCAGAAACAACATCTGCGCAACGATAAGATTCGCCATGTTATCTTCCACTTCACCAGTCAAGAAGATCACACGCTCACGTAACAAACGTGAAAAAATATCAAATGAACGCTCACCACGTGATGACTGCTCAACGACTACAGGAACTAAAGCATTTTCAATTGTTGGAACATACATATGTTTATTTATTCCTAAATTATTGTGACTCGATCATGCCAACAATATGAGGGATAATCGCCGAAATTGCAAAAGGTTCAACCCTAAATATTCGACTATTTAGACTAAAAGCTGGCAATTTTTCGATAAATTAACACTTTCATAACACGGATAAAAAAAGGCGCATTAAGCGCCTTTCTTCTGAACTTTTAAAAGATTAGCCACGACGAGCTTGTTGTTCTTTTAATAAGTCTTCGTAGCTTACAGCCACATCATTTACTTTAGCAGCAGCCAAGATGTGATCAACAACTTGGTCTTCTAGCACAACTGCTTCGATTTGAGCACGTTGTTGTTTGTCATTTTTGAAGTATTCAACCACTTCTGTTGGATCTTCATAAGAAGAAGCCATGTCATCGATGTAAGCTTCAACACGTGCTTGATCAACTTCAAGTTTAGCATCAGCTAATACTTTGCTTACCAATACACCAAGCTTCACTGATTTTTCAGCCTGTTCCTTGAACAATTCATCTGGAAGCATGCTGCTATCAAATGCACCTGCACCTTGAGCACCAAACTGTTGAGTGAACTGTTGAATCATTTGTTGACGTTGACGGTCAATTTCTTGAGCAACCATAGAAGCTGGAACTTCAATTTCGTTTGCAGCGACAAGTGCATCAAATGCAGCTTGTTTAACTTGGTTACGAAGACCGTTGCGAACTTCACGTTCCATATTCTTACGAACGTCAGCTTTTAACTTCTCTACGCCTTCTTCTTCAGTTAAACCAAAGATTTTTAAGAATTCAGCATCAATTTCTGGAAGTTTTTGTTTTTCAACAAGTTTTACAGTGATTTTGAACTGAGCTGCTTTACCCGCCAAGTTTTCAGCTTGATAGTCTTCTGGGAAAGTCACATCAATCACTTTCTCTTCGCCTTTCTTCATGCCGATGATGCCGTCTTCAAAGCCAGGAATCATGCGACCTGAACCAAGAACCAGTTTAAAGTCTTCAGCCGCACCGCCCTCGAACTTCTCACCATCAATAGTGCCTTCGAAGTCGAAAGTCACTTGCATGTCTTTTTTCGCCATGCCCTTGGTTTCAACCCATGAAGCACGTTGTTTTTGCAAGTTTTCAATCATTACATCAACATCAGCATCGTTGATTTCTGATGATTTACGATCAATCTCTAAGTCAGCAAAAGCTTTCACTTCTACTTCTGGATACACTTCTACAGTCGCTTCATAAACTAAAGCGTCATCTTTGTTTTCAACTTTTTCAATGTTCGGCATGCCGACCGCATTGATTTTTTCTTGTTGAATGGCTTCGAATACTGTGTCACGAATGATGTCATTCACAACTTCTTGATAAATGCTCGCACCATATTCACGGCGAACAACATTTAAAGGCACTTTACCTGGACGGAAGCCGTTGATCTTCACAGTTTTGGCAGTGCGTTTTAAGCGAGCTTCAAATTGCTCGTTAACACGGCTCGTCGGTACAGAAACATTTAAACGACGGGCAACGCCCGAAACCGCTTCAGTCGTTACTTGCATGGCTTCCTCGATATATAGTTAGTAGTAACATTTTTAAAAGTGCCACATTATATGACAACTTTCTAGATATACAAAATCAGATGATCAAAATTCCCTATTTTTCCTAATTTGCCAGAAAAACAATATTTAAATTCTCAACCTAAAAAATCAAACTAACAATTTTAAAATAATCATTTAAGTATAAAAAACATAGCATTAAACAAATCAATAGTTAATACTGATTCTCATTATCAAAAACAAGCATAATACCAATTATAAAATTAAATTATAAATATCATAAGCTTAAGCCTATACAATTCATTATACAGTCAAAATCACAATTGATAATAATAATAATAATAATAATTATCATTAGACTTCTCACAAAATGTTACATAGCTTAACAATCTACTCAGTTTTACTACATTTTTGTGGAAGTTTAAAAAGATCAAAAGCTCTGTCATTCATCTGTTTAATTTCGGGGGTTCTCTCATGGCAAAAATCAAAAGCCGTAAACATATTGCTACAACACCGTTAGTTGCACTTGCAGCAAGTCTACCTTTAGCCAGTCATGCGGCAACTAAAGAAGAAAAAGTGACTCAACTTCCAACCATTGAAGTGACAGCACAAGAGATCTATAAAGCCAATACCGTTAGTTCCCCAAAGCACACACAACCTTTAGTAGACACACCTCAAACGATTCAAGTAATTAAAAAAGAAATTTTACAAGAGCAAGGGGCTGCTTCTTTAGTGGAAGCATTGCGAAATACTCCTGGGATTACCCTACAAATGGGTGAAAATGGAAATACCAGTGCAGGCGATACTTTCCAAATGCGTGGTTTTTCGACTCAAACTTCGACTTATGTAGATGGAATTCGTGATCTTGGTGCTGTAAGTCGTGATGTATTTAACTTAGAGCAAATTGAAGTTGTTAAAGGTCCTTCAGGTGCTGAAGCTGGTCGTGGCTCTGCTTCTGGTTATATCAATTTAATCACTAAATTACCTAAAACTGAAAATAGCCGTGAAGTCTCTGCACGTTATAACACAGCAGAAAATGCGCGTTTAACGGCTGATATTAATCAGGCAATTAGCGAAAGTACCGCAATCCGTTTAAACGTAATGGGACAAGATAGTGGTGTAGAAGGTCGAGATGTTATAGAAAATAACGGTTGGTCAATTGCACCATCGATTGCATTCGGATTAGACAGCGATACTCGTCTGTATTTGTATTCTCAACATATTCGTCAGAATAATATTCCTGATGGTGGTATTCCAACTATAGGTATGAAAGGCTTTTATGGATACACCTCTAGCTACGCAAACGATAAAAATCTTGCGTTAAGAGATCAAATCCGTGAAGCTATTAATAACTCTGCTGATATGCAGAAAGTGAATAAAGCTTTACAAAATGCGCCTGAAGTTGATCGTAGTAACTTTTATGGAAGCGTAAATGACTATGAAGATATTAGCTCGGATATGATTTCGGCTAAAATCGAAAGTGACTTTAGTGAAAATATCAAATTTACCAATATCTCTAGATTAGGTAAAACCAGCATGAAAAGAGCATTAACTGGAATTAATGCAATTAATGCTCCATCAGCTACAGTTACCGTTAATCCAGATAATAGCTATAGTTACAAATTTAACTATGGGTCATTTGACCCTAATAATAGAGATACATGGGCAATTTCTCGTTCCCATCAAGGCGTAGATCAAGAAAATAAAATCCTTGCGAATACATCAAATTTGAATATTAATTTTAAACTGGGTGCTGTTGAACATGATTTAGTTGCTGGCTTAGAATTTTTGCAGGAACAACAAATCTCTCGTACCTTATCTACCCAAAAACCAGGAACAAAAGCTCCTACAACGCCTGCTGCGAATCTCTATAATCCTAACCATGATGATGTAATGCCTGAATTGGTTTATACAGGTGCATATAGTGATGGTGAAACCAAAACAGCCGCAGCCTATTTATTTGATACGGTAAAACTATTAGATAATCGTTTACAGTTTAATGGTGGCGTACGCCTTGATTACTATCATACCGATTATGAGGCTTTAGCTGTTGCAACGAATGCAACCACCCTTGCGATTACGAAAACTCCCACTCATCTCAAAGCACACGATACTTTGGTGAGCTGGAAATTAGGTAGTTTATTCAAACCAACCAAAAATAGCAGCCTTTATGTGTCTTACGCTAAATCATTGACTCCGCCAGGAAGTGCAAACTTTAGCTTATCGGACACAGGAGCTAATAGTTCAGCAGCTAAACCACAAAAAACTAATCACTATGAAGTAGGTGGAAAATGGGATGTATTAAAGAATAAATTAGCATTAACTAGTGCGATTTATCATACTGAGAATGAAAACCAGTTTACCCAAGATCCAATTACGAAAGAGTCTATTCAAGAAGGCAAAACACGTGTTCAAGGCGTAGAACTTGGAGTCGTTGGTCAAATTACAGATGCTTGGAATATTTCTGCGGGCGTTGCTCATATGAAAACTAAGCAAAAAAATCAACAAAGTTTCAATACTACGACAGGTGAAAAAACTGTCACTGATTCGGTACGTTGGTCTCCAGATTGGACTGCTTCATTATGGACAACCTATGATATTGCAGGTTTTAAGTTAGGTCTAGGCGCACGTTATGTTGATGAACAAAAACGTGTGATCACAGATAGTACAGCGCCAGCAAATATGCCTAAAGTTCCATCTTATGTTGTCTTTGATGCAATGGCGGGGTATAGCTTGAACAAGAATGCTTCTGTGAATCTAAATGTTTATAACTTAGCTGATAAAGACTACATTAGTGCTTTAAATAATGGCGGTAGTCGTTTCGTACTTGGTCAGCCACGTTCTGCTGCCTTAACCTTTAACTACAAATTCTAAGTCATTTTATTTAATTCATCATGATTGAATAAATGAACACAGCCTGTCAAAAAAGCTATAATTTTTGACAGGTTGTATTTTTTGGAAGATTCAAAATATGATGTTGCATATCCCCCAAGTACTCAATAAGCATCAAGTTGCTGAGCTACGCGAACAAATACAACAACAATCAGTTTGGATTGACGGTACACATAGTGCAGGTCCACAAGCACAAAAAATTAAAAATAATTTACAAGTCGATATACAGAGTAATGTGTATGAATCTGTTAGCCATTCTGTTTTGAATGCATTACAACAAAATCTGCTTTTGCGTTCAGCTGCCCTCCCTAAACATACGTTATTGCCAATGTTTAACTGCTATCAAAATCAAGGCAATTATGGCAACCATGTTGATAATTCGATTCAATATTCTGCAAAAACAGGGCAAATGATTCGTACTGATGTGTCTATTACCGTCTTTTTATCTGAACCTGATGAATATGAAGGTGGGGAACTGATTATCGAAGATACTTATGGCAGCCATGAAGTCAAACTCGATGCAGGAGATGCAATTGTTTACCCAGCAACAAGTTTGCATCGTGTTGAACCTGTGACTCAAGGACGTAGAATCGCAGCATTCACATGGATTCAAAGCATGGTTAAAGATGACTGGCAGCGAACGATGCTATTCAATTTAGACATGACTATTATCAAACTCAGACAACAATTAGGCGATACAGAAGAAGTTGTTAGTTTAACCAGCCATTATCATAATTTATTAAGACAATGGGGGGATTTATAATGCATGACCAGATCCCTACACCCGCTTTGAATACTATTCCTTCGTATATTCAAACCATTCACGACTATCAACAACAAGCTCAGCGACATGTTTCTGAAGATGTTTGGGGATACTTAAATGGTGGAGCGATGCATGAAATTAGCGTGCAAAATAATTGCCAGCAATTTCAAAATATTCAATTGATTCCTAGACATCTAAACGACTTAACACAAGGTAATACTCGTTTTCATTTATTTGGGATGGAATATCCGCATCCTATTTTTCTTGCACCGATTGGCCACCAAGCACTTTTTCATCCTCAAGCAGAAGCTGCATCTGCTCTCGCAGCTGAACTTATGCAAAGTAACTTGGTATTAAGTACATTCACAAATACACATATGGCACAGTTGAAACTAGAAAACCCGTATAAGTGGTTTCAATTGTATTGGCAAGGATGCAGAGAAAAATCATTAACCTTGATCAAACAAGCTGAACAATCAGGTTATCGTGCAATTGTGATTACGGTCGATGCTCCCCATGTGGGTATCCGAGATCGGGAACGTAAGTTATTCTTTCAGTTACCAGAAGAAATGCAACATCCACACACCCCTACCCATTTAAGTTTTCCTGATGTATCGCCATCCGAAAGCCAACTATTTCAAGGCTTAATGCAAATTGCACCTAAGTGGGCGGATATTGCTTGGGTGATTGCAAATACACATTTACCTGTAATCTTAAAAGGAATATTACATCCTGCCGATGCTCAGAAAGCCCTCAATCATGGTGTATCTGGGATTATTGTTTCTAATCATGGTGGGCGCATTGTAGATACGACTATTCCACCCTTAATTGCATTACAAAAAATTCGCGCAATTGTTCCTCCTGATTACCCTGTATTATTAGATGGTGGAATTCGACGTGGTACAGATGTCTTTAAAGCAATTGCATTAGGTGCAAACGCCGTATTGATTGGACGTCCTTATATTTATGGTTTAGCAACAGCAGGCGCTTTAGGTGTTGCTCATGTCATCCGCATGTTAAAGGAAGAATTTGAAATTACGATGGCACTCATGGGAACCGCTACCATAAAGGACATTAATCAAGACTATATTTATCAGCCTTAAGCATATTAATGGGAAATATTTTCCTTAAATTTTATTTTTATGCAAAAAATAGGAAAATATTTCCCATCCATTCGAATTAAAATAAATTATAGACCACTGCAGTCGCTTGTATTTTCACCTAGACTGATTCAAATTAGGTGATTAAAATAACTGCAAAACCCAATACTTTTGCTTTGAACGGTAGATGATGAAAACGAGTGATGATTTTAGCCATCCGTCTGATATAAAACTACTCACTGCTCTCCTGATGCTGCGCCTCGCGAGCGTATAAATTTTTACCTAGATTTTAGGTACTCAATACATATTCTCTTTAAATTGATTCTTATAGACACCATATATATTCGTAGCACGTTGCATTTATTTTGAAGCAGCAACCATGCTACAACAAGGAGTTATCTCATGATGTTGGCTGACCCAAGCAAAAAATACCGCCGTATGTATCAACGAGTGGATTTACCAGATCGTCAATGGCCGAATAACGAAATCAACCAAGCACCGATTTGGATGAGTACCGACCTTCGTGATGGTAACCAAGCGATTTTTGAACCAATGAATATGGATCAAAAATTAAAAATGTTCCACATGTTGGTTAAAATCGGCTTCAAGCATATTGAAATTGGTTTCCCTTCAGCATCTCAAATTGACTTTGACTTTACTCGCAAGTTAATTGAAGAAGATTTGATTCCAGAAGATGTGTATATCGAAGTTTTGGTTCAAGCTCGAGATCATTTAATTGCGCGTACCTTTGAGTCTTTGGTTGGTGCAAAACGTGCGATTGTGCATATCTACAATTCAAACTCACCAACATTCCGTCAAAAAGTGTTGAATGTAGATGCAAACGGCGCAAAGCAACTTGCCATTAATGCAGCAAATAAAGTCAAAGAATACGCAGCGCAATATCCTGCAACAGACTGGATTTTCCAGTACAGCCCAGAGTGTTTTTCTGCAACAGAATTGGAAGTTGCCAAAGATGTCTGCGATGCGGTCACGGAAATTTGGGAAGCGTCTCCAACCAATAAAGTGATCTTAAACTTGCCTGCAACGGTTGAAGTTTCAACACCCAATGTCTATGCCGATCAAATCGAATGGATGCACCGTAACTTGGCGCGTCGTGATGGCGTGATTATCTCAGTTCACTGTCACAATGACCGTGGTTGTGGTATCGCTGCTTCTGAATTGGCGATCATGGCGGGTGCTGATCGTGTTGAAGGTTGCGTGTTTGGTAATGGTGAACGTACAGGTAACGTCGATGTTGCTGCGATTGCCTTGAACATGTATACCCAAGGTGTTGCACCAAACTTAGACTTCTCTAATATCAATGAAATCATTGCAACTGTTGAAGAATGTACAGGTTTACCTGTGCACCCACGTCATCCATATGCAGGTGATTTAGTCTTTACCGCATTCTCTGGTTCACACCAAGATGCGATTAAAAAAGGCTTCGAATTCCAGAAAAACGAAGAGATCTGGGATATGCCGTACTTACCAATCGACCCTAAAGATTTAGGTCGTGATTATGATGCGGTGATTCGTGTCAACAGCCAATCTGGTAAAGGTGGTATTGCGTATTTATTGGAATCAAATTACAACGTTGCTTTACCACACCGAGTACAAATCGAGTTCAGCCAAATCGTACAGCAACATACTGATGAAAACGGTACAGAAATCAGTGCACATGAAATCTGGACCTTATTCCAAAATACCTATGTGGATGTGAAAAATAGCCATTACCAAACCAAACATTATCAGTTGTCTGATATCAATGGCACACAAATCATTGAATTAGATATTGAAATTAACGGTGAAGTACAACGTTTACGCGGTGAAGGTAACGGTCCAATTTCGGCGATGCTCGATGCGTTACAATTGCCAATTGATGTTGTAAATTATGAAGAACGTAGTATCAGTTCTGGTGCAAATGCTAAAGCACTTGCCTTGATTGAACTTCAAGTCAAAGGCACAGGTAAAAATGCTTTTGGTGCAGGGATTCATGACAACATTGTCACCTCATCGATTGAAGCGATTATTGCATGTACCAATCGTTTAATTGAACAAGGTGTACTTACAACTGAGCAAGTTGCTGCTGCGGCAGTTTAAGCAAAGCTGAGTTGTAATATCAGAAAAAATGACTTTTGAAAGGATACCTGAATTGGTATCCTTTTATTATTGATCAAAGATTTATACAAGGCGAATCATTCCAGTGTCTTTTCCATCGGATTCAGTGGGTTTAGTCACACCACAAAAATTTCAATTTGAGCAACCATTAGAGCTTGAATGTGGGCGTATCCTGCCACGTTTTGATTTGATGGTTGAAACCTATGGAACACTTAATGCAGATAAATCCAATGCAATCTTAATTTGCCATGCATTATCTGGGCATCATCATGCTGCGGGTTATCATCATGCAGATGATAAAAAAGCAGGTTGGTGGGATAGCTGTATTGGTCCCGGCAAAGCGATTGATACCAACCACTTCTTTGTGGTGTCACTGAATAATATTGGCGGTTGTAATGGTTCTACAGGCCCCACCTCGCCGAATCCAGAAAATGAAAACCGTCCTTACGGCCCAGATTTTCCATTAGTCACTGTTCGTGACTGGGTGAAGACCCAAGCCATGTTGTCTGATCGCCTCGGAATTGATGTTTGGTTTGCCGTGATTGGTGGTTCTTTAGGTGGCATGCAAGCACTACAATGGTCATTGGACTATGCTGATCGTTTAAAAAAATGTGTCATTATCGCCAGTGCACCAAAATTATCAGCTCAAAATATTGCCTTTAATGAAGTTGCTCGCCAATCGATTCTCTCTGATCCCGATTTCCATAATGGACGTTATCTGGAAAATGACAGCTACCCAAAACGTGGGTTAATTTTGGCACGTATGGTCGGTCATATTACTTATTTGTCTGAAGAAGCCATGAAACAGAAATTTGGTCGTGATTTAAAATCTGGCAAATTTATGTATGGTTTTGATGTCGAATTCCAAGTGGAAAGCTATTTGCGTTACCAAGGCGAACAATTTAGCCGCAATTTCGATGCAAATACTTACTTGATTATGACCAAGGCCTTGGATTATTTTGATCCCTCTCGTGAATATGAACATTCATTAACAAAAGCAATGAGTCAACCAAAGTGCCAATTTTTGGTGGTTTCATTTACTACAGATTGGCGTTTTAGCCCGAGTCGCTCACAAGAATTAGTTGATGCTTTAATTGATAATCATAAGCCCGTCAGTTACTTAGATATTGATGCGGAACAAGGTCATGATTCGTTCTTGTTCCCGATCCCACTCTATGTGAAAACATTAAGAGCATTTTTAGGTGGAGAACAACAGTTGCAAGCTACACCGCAGGAGCAGCACTAATGCGAATAGATCAACGACTCGCTGAAAAATGGATCAGTCCGAACTCTAGCGTATTAGACTTAGGCTGTGGTGATGGTGAATTACTGGCTCATATGAGCAAACAGCACAATATTCGTGCTTATGGCTTAGAAATTGATCAAGAAAAGATTGCAATTGCCATCAGTCGAGGGTTAAATATTATTCAACAGGACTTAAACTTAGGTTTAAGCCGTTTTGCCGACCAATCTTTTGATTCTGTAGTCATGGCACAAGCTTTGCAAGCTGTAGATGCACCTGATGTATTGCTTCGTGATATGGTGCGTGTTGGCAAACAGGCGATTATTACCTTTCCAAACTTTGCGTATTGGAAGACACGTTCTTTTCTTGCATTAAAAGGTAAAATGCCTGTTTCGGAAGCTTTACCCTATATGTGGTATAACACCCCGAATATTCATTTATGTACTTTCCGTGACTTTGAAGCCTTATGTGCTGAGAATCGGATTAAAATTATTAATCGACTTGCCGTTAATGGTGACCAACAAGGTAGTATGCTCAGTAAGCATATGCCGAACCTATTTGGTGAAGTCGCAATTTATCGAGTGAGCGCTCTATGAAAAAGACATTTATCAGCACATTTTTATTTGGTCTGATCAGTATACAAGCGCATGCTGACTATGTTGCTCAACCCCAATCGGTTGCAACACAGGCAGCACGATATTCAGTGATGAGTATCAGTGAATTACAAAGCGCAGCAAAATCTGGTCAAGCTGGGGCACAATTTTATCTAGCAACACGTTATCAGTACGGTAAAGACGTTGCTAAAGATGAGAAACAAGCTTTTTCTTTATTTAAAGCGGCAGCAGATCAAGGTTTATCTGCTGCACAGTTAAATGTAGGTCGTATGTATGCAGATGGCATCGGTACGAAGAAAGATGAAGCTTTAGCGCGTAAATATTTCGAAAAAGCGGCGAGTAATGGCGATAACCGTGCCAGCTTTAATCTGGCGATGATGGAAGAGCAAAAGAAAAACTATGTTGGTGCTTACCAATGGTATGAGCTTTCAACACGTGACGGTATGCTGGATACTAAAGTCATCAGTCTTTCTGAAGGTAAGAAAACAGCATTGGCTGCAAACTTAACCCAAGATCAAATTCGTGCTGCACGTGATCGTGCTGATAAATGGATTCAAGCACAATAGTCTTGCTCAGCTCTATTGAGTGATTTAAAAACCGACTTGTGTGAGTCGGTTTTTTATTTAAGGAAATTAAAGTTTGAAAATATTAACATGGAATTGCAACGGGGCTTTTAGAAATAAAATCAAGTTTCTTCAACAAATTGAAGCAGACATCTACATCATTCAAGAATGTGAAAATCAACAACAGTCCAAAGGTGCTTATGAAGCATGGTTACCAAATTTAATTTGGAAAGGTAATAATAAAAATAAAGGATTAGGAGTCTTTGCTAGAGAAGACTATAAATTAGAACAATTGTATTGGGAGGATTTCGAATTAGAATTATTTTTACCAATAAGAGTTAATGATAATTTCCAGCTCTTAGCTGCTTGGACTAAATATGCCAATTCCCCTACATTTCAATACATTGGGCAACTTTGGAAATATTTACAGTTACATGAAGAGCTAATAAAAGTACAACCTACTCTTATTTGTGGCGATTTAAATAGTAACGCTCAATGGGATGTATGGGATCGCTGGTGGAATCACAGTGATGTAGTAAATCAATTACAAGCAATGAATATTCTTAGCCTTTACCATGAGTTATCAAATGAAGAGCAGGGAAAAGAGACACTTCCCACATTTTTTATGAATAGAAATCATGAAAAAAACTATCATATTGACTACTTATTTTGTCACCGCAATTTATTCTCTAAGAATAACTCATCTTTTAAAATTTTCGATAAATATGAATGGCTTAACTACAGTGATCATATTCCTCTACTTTTTGAAATTAATATCTAAACTTGTTGAACATTTACCGAAAATAAATAGTGACTCTCTACCCTATTCTATAAAAACACCCTAAAATTCTACTCAATCTAAGCGAATTTAAAATTTTATATGTCTACTCCATCATGGCTCAACCAAGGCAGCCTTGTGCTTGCAAGTAATAACAAAGGCAAAGTTGCTGAATTTACCCATCTTTTTGAGCAGCTCAATCTCCCTGTTGAAATCATTCCTCAAGGCAAACTAGATATTGAAGATGCCATCGAAGACGGGCTCAGCTTTGTTGAAAATGCCATTATCAAAGCACGCCATGCGTCTAAGCTTTCAGGTAAACCTGCTCTTGCAGATGATTCAGGGATTTGTGTTCCGATTCTAGGCGGTGCACCAGGCATCTACTCTGCACGCTATGCAGGTGAACATGGTAATGACGCAGCTAATAACCAAAAATTATTGGCTGATCTCGCACCTTTCCGTAAAGACGGCGAAGTGATTGAAGGTATGTTCGTGTGTGTATTGGCTTTAGTTACGCATGCAGAAGATCCGCTGCCACAGATTTTCCAAGGCATTTGGAAAGGTGAGATTTTAGAAGCAGCGCGCGGTGAGAATGGGTTTGGCTATGATCCATTGTTCTGGCTACCAGAACTCAATCTTTCAAGTGCTGAACTGAGCAAAGCTGACAAAAATAAAATCAGTCATCGTGGTCAAGCAATGCAGCTGTTTAAAGCAAGTTTGATTTAAAGATCATTTGCTCTAGCTAAACCCTAGGGCAAATTATTTAAATTTAGATTGAATAAAAATACTGAATAATGAGTAAAAACTCACTTCAACGAAACATTGATTACAAACCAAAAAGTAAAAAATTATCTATCAACATACTTAATCTCATAATTTTTTGTCGCAAAATTGCAATATAAGTGTCACATCTTTGTCATGCCAAACTGTTGAGATATAACCAAAGTTATATAGGAATAGAATTATGGCTGGTTTATCAATTTGGCACGTCGTTATTTTTGCAATTGTGGTGATTTTACTATTCGGTACATCAAAGCTTAAAAATTTAGGCAAAGATATTGGCGGTGCTGTTAAAGATTTCAAAAAGTCTATTAAAGATGATGAAGTTACTGCGCCACTCAATGAGCCTCGTACCATTGATGCTCAAGTTAAAAATGCTGAAAGCTCAGTAAAAAGCTAAGCGAGCGGAATTATGCTGAACTTGGGAATGACTGAGATTTTTTGCTTTGCAGTTATTGCATTATTGGTTCTCGGTCCTGATAAATTACCTGAAGCTGCTCGATTTGTAGCAAAATGGTATGGGAAAATTAAAAAATTTATCAACAATATTCAGAATGAAATTGATCGAGAGCTCCGTCTTTCTGAGTTCCGCGAAGAAATGCAAAAAGAAATTGAAAAGATTACTGAGCTTGAACGTCGGCTACAAAAACAATTAGATGAATTAAAAACTCAAAATCATGAGGTAGAGACTGCGCCATCAGTAACTAAACCTCAAAATTCGATTCGCTATGTGCCATATCACTCAAGTTCTATTATTCCTTTTTGTGTTCAATACCAAAAATCATCTGTGATTGGTATGGAAGCATACCCATCGTTGAATCAGTTTGATAACGAATTAAAGATTGCCGTATGAGCCAATTACCATCAACTTCAGTCAGTACTGAAGAAACCCTACAACAAATGCCGGTCATGCAGCATTTAATCGTACTTCGCCAATATCTTTTTAAGATTGTTGGCGTAACAATTTTTCTGTTTTTTTGTTTATTACCTTTTAGAAATCAAACCTATCAATGGCTGTCTGAACCGCTAAGGCAGCAATTGCCAGCCACTTCAAGCATGATCGCCACAGATGTCACGGCGACATTTATGGCACCGTTTAAACTCAATTTATTCGTTGCATTTATGTTGGCAATGCCCTATATCATTTATCAAATTTGGTCATTTATAAAACCTGCGCTATATGAAAAAGAACAACATTTAGCGATTCCTTTGCTATTTGGCAGCATTATTTTATTCTACTTAGGTGTCGCATTCGCCTATTTCATTACCCTACCTGCTATTTTGCATTTCTTTATTAGTGTGTCTCCTGAAACTGTTGCACCTATGACAGATATTAATAGTTATCTGAGCTTCTGCTTAAAACTATTCTTGGTTTTTGGTTTTACCTTTGAAATTCCAATTATTACTCTAGTGCTGATTTTGATTGGTGTCGTGAGTACACAAAGCCTCATTGAAAAACGCCGTTTTATTGTTGTTGGATGCTTTTTCGTGGCGATGTTTGTTACCCCACCTGATGCTTTATCCATGATTATGCTGGCTGTTCCGATGTGGATGCTCTTTGAAATCGGTTTACTTTTTGGAAAAATATTAGAAAAGCGTAAAGCAGTTTCAGAATAATAATATCTCTGTTGAATCCCTGAATAATCTCAGGGATTTTTTTATTTTAAAATTATATTTTTCATAGATTTATAAAAATTAAATTGTCTTCAAACTGCCTTAAAAGTGTCAAAAAAATGTCATCTATCAAGCATAAAATCAATCTAGATTTATTTACCATTTATTAAAGATATGGATTTATTATGACAACCAATACAAATCAGCCAAGTCGTCGTGATATTTTAAAGTGGTTCGCGGGTGTTCCGTTTTTACCACTCGGGGCAATGGGCACAGCAGCAGCTTTAGCAGGTTGCAATGATAATAACGATACTACCGTTACCCCAACCGTACCTGCTGCAAAATTTAAAAATGCAAAATTTACACCTATGGCGGCACCTTCAACTGTACCAGAGATGGCTACAACTTCAGTTAAATCTGCTTTGACGATTACGTGGGATGACAATACAACCACCGAGTACAAACTGGGTTATCAGGAGTTTTTCCGTACAGGTGCGGAAGTTGATAACATTGATGGTGGAAAAATCATTGCAGGTAGTTATTATGATATTAATAATCAACCGATTAAAGATACTTCTGTAATCGGTCAAGAACGCCAGTTTTTCTCTGACTCTCCTGATGGTTCATCTTTAATCCACATCAATGGCGCTTCTGTATCTGGTGTGGCTAACCCTGTATTCCACGTTGTTCAATTTGAATACACGACTAAAAATCTGGCAAATCAAAATATGTACGGCAAGTTGCCATCACCAATTGCGGTGCTTACGCTGGATCAGGATCAAAAGACGGGTCATCTGGCATTGAAGAAATACCACAATGTCGATATGTCTAAAGTTCATGGTCTATGGATCACCTGTGGTGCTAGCCTTTCTCCGTGGAATACTCACCTTTCAAGTGAAGAATATGAGCCTGATGCATTTGACCAAATCGGTTCAGATCTGGCAATGCTCAAAGCATATAGTAAAAATCTATATGGCAATGAAAATACTGCAAATGCCTATAACTATGGTCATTTGCCAGAAATCATCCTTGATGGCAAAGGGCGTGCAAAAGCAGTTAAACACTACTGCTTAGGTCGTATTTCACATGAACTGATTCAAGTCATGCCAGATAACCGCACTGTAATCATGGGTGACGATTACACTAACGGTGGTTTCTTCATGTTTATTGCAGACAAAGAAAAAAACTTATCTGCTGGAACATTATATGTTGCGAAATACACATCAGAATTGAATGAGACCTCTACCGCCGCAATCAAATGGATCAAGTTAGGTCATACTGATAGTAAGACCATCGAAGACCTCGTGAATGTTCGAGGAATCAAATCTGAAAACATTATGGAAAGCTTGAAAACAGCACCAGCTGATTTAACAGGTTATACCAAGATTGTGTTAGATGGAAAATCGCTGTGGGTTAAACTCAAAGAAGCCAACAATGGCTTTAGCAAAGCTGAGATTGAGCTTGCTGCTGCATTCCTAGAAACACATCGATATGCTGCCCTAAAAGGCGGTAGTATGGCTTTCACAAAAATGGAAGGTACTACCGTAAATATTAAAGATAAAGTTGCTTACTCTGCACTTGCCAATATTCAAGAATCAATGATTGGTGGAAATGCAGCTTGGATTGAATCACATAATGTTAAGTTTAAGAGCACGCTAAAAGCAGGTGGTGTCCTTGGACATGACCTCAAAGGTAGCCAAGTTGATCATCTTAACAATGTGATCAATAGTGAATGGACACCTTACCAAAGCCATATGGTTCTTATGGGTAAAGATATTACTGTGGATAGCTTAGGTAACACGGCAGATCCAAATAATATTGCAAGCCCAGACAATTTAAAATTCTCTGAAACTTTACGTACATTATTCATTGGTGAAGACAGTGGTAACCATACCAATAACTTCCTATGGGCATATAATGTTGATACTAAGTCTTTAGATCGTATCCTCTCTACTCCAGCAGGTGCAGAGTCAACAGGTTTACATGCGGTGGATTCGGTCAACGGCTGGACTTATATCATGAGCAATTTCCAGCATCCAGGCGATAGCTCAAAGATTCCAGCAGATGTAAAAACAGCAGTGCTAAAAAACTATGACAATGGCTTTAGCGCGTGCGTGGGCTATATCACGGCGGATGTTTTGCCATCAGTTGAGAAAAAGGCTGCAACTACAAAGTAAGCCAGATTATTCAATGCAGATGCCGACCTTATGTCGGCATTTGTTATTTCAGCAAGTCAATCCTCATTTCCACAATATTTCCCTGATCTCCACCCTGTTGGGACTTTTCCAGCCACAGCCATTGCTCAGATGTCAGCCTTAAAAAATTTGAACAGCGTGTGCCATAAATTGGGCTTTGGATAAAAGTTGAAGATAATAATTCCTCCATCTCCACACTAATCCCTGTATCTGGTAACAAATCTGGAATAATTTTTCGTTCATCTTCCAAAATATCCCAGACTGAATATTGCAAATCAGATTCTGTCATCGTTGATTGTTGCAACATTGGTAAAAATTCTTGCGTAAAGCGTTTACGTAAATGTTTGGTTTTCTCCCAATCTTCTGACATTAAACCGTTGGAAACAACATAAACACCATTCGCTAAGACTTGTGGTGCTTCCCCCCGATTACTCATATAAACCGCTTGCTCTCGATCACCAACAAACAAATTAAAACCAGCGTAGTCCTGTTGTTGCTGTTCTAATTGTTGTGCAAAACGAAAGGGGGCTAAATCACTTTCTAAAAAAGACTGGATTAAATGCCCACGTGAAGTTGAATATTGGTTCTTATCTCGTCCATTGCGAAAATTAGTCACGATTGCCCAACGCCCAGACTCAGTGACCCCCATCCATGCCCCACCTGACTGTAAATCTTGCCCAGCAATTATCGAACTGTGATCCCATCGATGTAAAACAGTACTTGGTCGATGATAAAATTCATCACGATTTGAAATTAAACACAAGGGCATATCATCAAGAACATACCATGCAAAAGCGACAATACACATTGATCCTGTTTTCACTCATTTAGCGTCTGTTGACTTTCACATTGAATGTACAACATTTTTCACATCATTCCGCTACAATCTGCTCAAAACTTAATTTCAAATTCTAAATTGAGGAACAGCAATGCTGACCTATCCAAATATTGATCCAGTGGCACTGAGTTTAGGGCCAGTCAAGGTACACTGGTACGGATTGATGTATCTCTTGGCATTTTTATGCGCTTGGGGCTTAGCCTCTTATCGTGCTAAACAACGTGATGGTTGGACTGCCGATATGGTCTCTGATCTGGTGTTTTATGGCGCTCTAGGCGTCGTACTTGGTGGTCGTATTGGCTATGTCTTGTTTTATGAGTTTGGCAAATTCTTAGAAAACCCACTTTGGTTATTCCAAGTCTGGACAGGTGGGATGAGCTTTCACGGCGGTTTCTTGGGTGTCATGATCGCAATGCTATTCTGGTGTAAGAAATATCAGAAAACATGGTTTCAAACCTTGGACTTTATTGCACCATGTGTACCGACAGGTTTGATGTTTGGTCGTATCGGTAATTTTATTGGTGGTGAATTGTATGGTCGTCAAGTTCAAGACCTTAGCTATCCATTTGGTATGATTTTTCCAACTGATCCTTTAGGTTTAGTTCGCCATCCGTCGCAAATTTATCAAGCGCTCTGTGAAGGTCTGATTCTATTTATCATACTTTGGTGGTTTAGTGCTAAACCACGTCCTCGTATGGCGGTTTCAGCATTATTCCTGATGGGTTACGGAGTTGCACGTTTCTTTATGGAGTTCTTCCGTCAGCCCGATGCAGATCAAGGTTTTATTCTATTCGGTTGGATGACTAAAGGTCAGATTCTCACTGTACCAATGTTACTGATTGGACTGTGGATGATGTGGTATGCCTATCAGAAAAAAATCTACGATTGGCAAATTAAAAAATAAAATAATGGGAGCAGATGCTCCCATTTTTAGATCTAAACTTTTCCTAACAACGCTTTTACGACATCACCTAAACGTTTACCTTGCGCTTCGCATAATACTTTTTCATCTGCACTCAAACTTTGATCATGACGAGGGCCACTGACATGGCTTGCACCATAGGGTGTTCCGCCTGTTTTGGTATTGGACAGGGCTGGAACTGAATTTGGCAACCCCATGATGAACATACCATGATGGAATAATGGCGGTAACATGCTAAGCAAAGTACTTTCCTGCCCACCATGCATCGAGCCAGAAGAAGTAAAAACACATGCTGGTTTATTATGCAAAGCACCATTCAACCATAAACTCGTGGTTTGATCCCAAAAGTATTTCATCTCGCTCGCCATATTACCAAAGCGAGTAGGTGAACCAAGTGCCAAACCTGAGCAATACGTCAAATCATCTAAAGTACAATAAACATCCCCCTCTGCAGGAATGCTCGGTTCTGCTTGGGTAACAACAGTTGCGAGATTAGGAACGGTTCGAATACGAGCTGTGATACCAGAAGACTCAATTCCATCGGCAATTAGATGAGCCATTTCTCGAGTTGAACCATATTTACTGTAATAAAGAACAAGAACGTAAGGTTGCATCACTTTAATAAATTTTGTTAAAAAGAACACTATACGACATTTTTCCTCTTTTGAGCCGTAATTAATCCTGTGCTGACACAGGATTTTATTAAAAATAACTAGGATAGAACCCATGATCTTAAATCGTTATCTAAAAAATCTGCCTTTTTTAGAAAAAACATGGTTTCAATTTATTGTATTTGTGTTACGGCGTTTCGAAGCTGATCGCTGTAGAGAACAAGCTGGAGGACTCACCTACACCACCTTGTTTGCAGTTGTTCCGATGCTGACCGTTTTCTTAGTCATTATCTCCTCAATTAAAGCTTTAGAGCCTGCTCGACAACAACTACAACAACTGATCTACAGCAACTTTTTGCCTAAAAGTACCATTGCCTTTGACAAGGCACTGAACGCATTTACCGAAAAATCCAGTAACCTCACCGTGATTGGGGTACTGTTTCTTTTTGTCACCACTGTACTGATGCTGTCTTCGATTGAAACCGTTTTCAATCGTATCTGGCGTGTCAAAGAAACTCGAACAGGTCTTGTTGGTTTTATGCGTTATTGGACAATTATCTCTTTAGGTCCAATCATTCTAGGCAGTGCTTTTGTACTTTCATCTACTGTCGCCTCAATGAATATTCTGAGCAATAATTTTGCGGGCTATCAATTAAATGGCTCCTTCCTTTTATGGCTTATTTCATTCCTACTTACAATTGTTGGCTTTTTCATTCTTTACTGGACCATTCCTAATCGTAGCGTCCCTATTCTTTCCGCTGTTATTGCTGCATGTTTTAGCGCAACAGTATTTGAAATTTTAAAAAATTTCTTTGGTTGGATTATGAGTAATTTCACCAGTTATGAAATTGTGTATGGTGCTTTTGCTGCTGTTCCAATCTTCCTTCTTTGGATTTATTTGTCTTGGAACATTATCTTATTAGGCGTAGAAATCAGTTATGCACTGACTGCTTTTCATTCAGATAAAGAACAAAAGCGTCATCCTATCTTAATGTTATTAGACATATTGGAGTTATTTTATAAAAAGCAACAAATTGGAGAAAGTGTCAGTGAACAAGAACTTCTTGGGATTATTGGACGTGGTGAATTAGGACGTTTACCTGCATATATCTTACAGTTAGAAAAACAGAATTTAGTCAAACGTACAGACAACGATGAGTATGTATTGGCTAGAAATCTTGCGCAAGTCGATTTCTGGAGCTTTTTTACAGCACTCCCTTATCCCCTACCATTACGTCATGATGTCGCCAATATCCATCAAGATGATGAATGGATTGAACGTTTAGGGCCATCCCTCATCGAGAGTAATGATTATTTAGCTGCAAAACTTTCGATTCCTCTTTCGACGATCTTTGAACAGAAGTAAAAGAAAGACCTCAACTGAGGTCTTTCTTTTACTATCTCGCTTATACGAAATTAGGTAGAAGCTATTTATTAACAGCACTTGTTTTTAATCATTATGCTTGAACAAATGTATCCCAATCATATTCTCCTGATTGGGTTATTAGTTTCATGGTTAATTGATCATTTGGGTGTAATGCCCCGACGCCAGCAGGCGTACCCGTCATAATGACATCACCCGCTTCCAAACTAAATGACTGATTAATTTCAACCAATAATGCACCAATATCAAAAATCATGTCTTGGCTAAAACCATGTTGGCGTTCAACGCCATTAATCATTAAAACAAGCTCTAACTCTTGTAAATCGCCAATTGCATCCGCTTCAACCCAGTCTGCCAAGATACATGCACCGTCAAAAGCTTTTGCTCGCTCCCAAGGCTGCCCTTTCGCTTTTAAGTCATTCTGCAAATCACGTAAAGTTAAATCCAACCCTAAAGTCACAGCGCCAATCGCTTCTAAAACTTTGCTTGGATTGGTTTCCTGCGACAATGGGTGTGCGATCTGCAAACAAATTTCACATTCAAAATGACATTCACCCAAAGCCTGATTCCAACGGGCACCTTGGGCTAAGCTACTCAAACTACTTGGTGGTTTGATAAATAAAATTGGGCGATCAGGAATTGCATTACCTAGTTCTTTCGCATGTTCAGCATAATTTCTGCCTACACAAACAATTTTTGACGGACGTGTGCTCATAAAAGCTCCTTGTTCCTTAAATCGCGAATGAAGTTATTTTTTAAAACTATTTTCAAATTTGGTTTGATCTGCTGGATCATTGAATGAACGCTTTGGAACAATAATGACGGTATGATTCTTCAGCTCTAACATATACGTGAGCTTTCCAACTGCAAAAGATTGCACCTCAGCATACTGCGCTATTTGCTTTTTACCTGTTGAATAAAGTTCAAAATGATCTTGATAAAGGTCAATTCCCTGCTCACTTTTTCCAAATTGGTAGCGAACAAATTGACGTTTAAACAACATCGGTAACAACCAATAGCGCATCAATCCTTGCATAATCAGAAAAAAAGCACCTAATGCAACGTAATAACGACCAACGTCTGAGAAACCTAAATAGATTCCCCAACCAATAATTGCAATACTAATAACAGGTGTTAGAAAACGACTAAAGGTCTTTTTACCAAAAGTGACAAGAGCAAAACCATCTTGTGATTCTTCTAAATTAAGATAATAGCGCACAGATACAGTTGGACGTTGTTCAGACATTTTTGATTTCAATTTGTTTCATCATGGATGGGCGTAAATATTACACCAGTTTAGGGGCTAAGACGTTGTTTTACACAATATGGCTATTCTTTACACACAAAAAAATTTATAACTATTTTCCAATTTACTGGCATTGATCAAGATTGAAATGCTGAATTTCTAACTCAGTCACTTATAAAAAATCAAAGGAATGTGATGTCTTATTTTACCCGCCTGCTATGTACAGGTATTTTATTCGGGATCAGTCAAATTGGTTTTACTCAAATCATAACATGGACAGACAATATCCCAAGCGCTTTACAACCTTTTCAAAATAACCCCCAGCTTTTGGCAAGCTACACGCAAAATAATATTTTCATTTATGCGCATCCAACAACTAAAACTAACCTCCCCACTCTCAAATCCAATTCACAACCAAACGCCAGTTTTACATCCGCAGCACTTATTGTTCCTACCAATGTACAACAGGTTAGTAAGACCCTGACTGACTTTAATCACTATGTCGGTCTATTTCCAACACTTAAATCGGCCAAAATACTAGAACAATCTGGCAATACTGTAAAAATGAAATATCGTGTCTCCATTCCAACGCCTATTCCAGTGCTCAATTTTAATGAAGACGTTACCTTACAGCATCAGATTAAATCGAACAGTATTTCCAGTTTAGTGATTGATTCTCCTATTCCATACGGTTTAGGAAAGTTTGAATGGTTTGCCTTAGATGATCATAGAACTTTAATTACGCTCACCCAGTGGGGAGATTTAAATCAACCTAAAGGTTTTATTTTTAAAAAAATTCTGAATGCGATTCCAGAGGTCAAATTAGGGATTCCGAGCTCAACCAATGCTTTTATCCTAGAATCACTTCGAACACGCTTTATTAAACAGAATATCGTTGCCTTAAATTCAGGACAAATAGCAAGCCCTCAATTAAATGAAGCTCAATTGGCTAAGATTGCACAACTGAGTCAAAATGCACAGCAACCCATTAGCTTTCTGCATGCTCCAACCAGCATCATGTACACCCATGGACGTGAAGCCATGCGCTTCACCACCACCTATCAATTTTATCAACAGCCAACACAGCAATTAAATAAATGGTTAAACCCTTTAGCCTATCAAGAATTATTTCCAAGACAAATCAAGAAAATCATCACCTCTCCAATCCAAAATCAGGGTCAAGATGCGGATATTCAAGTGAATGTGGGTTTAGGTGTGATTAATATTCCTTTTGCATTTAAGCTGCATTTCAACTATCCAAATACTGTTGAAAATAACTTTTATGCCAATGGTGGTGATTTACGATTGATTAAAGGAAAAATGGTTGCTACAGAATTGAATCACGGAAGTTTATTTAAAATAACCAGTTCAATGAAAATTGATGAAAAAGCACCCTTTTTATTAAGGGCTATGCGAAGTTTACCCTATCATGATGTACTACCCGCAGTTGGTGGTAATACTGTGTTTGTTCAGAAAATTAAAGCAAAAATGTAAGGCACAAAAAAACCGCATTTAAGCGGTTTTTTTCACTTTATCTTTCGATAAATTCAAATTGGTGCGCTCAGAGAGATTCGAACTCCCGACCCCTTAGTTCGTAGCCAAGTGCTCTATCCAGCTGAGCTATGAGCGCATATTTGATGGAGCGCATTATACGCATTTTTCCCCTATTGATAAGTGTTTTTTAATAAAATAGAAATCAAATGGTGATAGATTGATCGTTACAAGTTTACAACGCAAGAGTTATTATATTTAAAAACAACATAAACAACTGATTTTATTATTAATAAAAAAATGAAGAGCCTTAATTTGAACATCAAATAGATATTTTATAGTTTAACTACTCCAACTTACAGGCACAAAAAAACCGCAATTAAGCGGTTTTTTCTATTAAGTTGGTGCGCTCAGAGAGATTCGAACTCCCGACCCCTTAGTTCGTAGCCAAGTGCTCTATCCAGCTGAGCTATGAGCGCATTACTTATATCGCCAATTTAGGCATGTGTTACTTTAAATCTTTACTTGGTGCGCTCAGAGAGATTCGAACTCCCGACCCCTTAGTTCGTAGCCAAGTGCTCTATCCAGCTGAGCTATGAGCGCTTTAAGTAAAGTGGCGGTGAGAGAGGGATTCGAACCCTCGGTACAGTTACCCGTACGCATCCTTAGCAGGGATGTGGTTTCAGCCACTCACCCATCTCACCGTAACACGAGCGCAATAATACAAACTAAAACCACATTACACAAGGGATGATCCTGTTTTTTTCTGTTTTTTTAAATCAATCAAATGTTTTTTAACCAATTCTTATATTTTTTCGGCATTTTTTAGCTCAACGCTTGTTAATATAGTGTTCTCTCCTTTATTCAGATTGGACAATAAACAGAATCTTGCAATCTTTGACGTGCAGTTAAAGTTTGAATGACTTATGCTAAACCGATCTGCCAGATGTGAAATGAAACGATATGACTACAAATTGGGTTGATCCCGAAGCAAAAGCAGAAGCGCAACGTTACGATAATCCTATTCCTAGCCGAACTCTTATTCTAACTACATTAGAACAATTAAAAACTGCACAGTCTCATGCAGAACTGGTTGATCACTTTAATATCCCAGATCAAAAAAGTATTGATGCATTGAATCATCGTTTAAGTGCAATGGTTCGCGACGGTCAGTTAATGAAAGATGGTTTTAAATACCAACCTGCAACCGATTTACCAAGCCATGAAGCAACGGTCTATATCAATAGTAAAGGTCTAGGTACGGCCAATATCGCAGGTCAGGATGATGTACTATTACCTGAACGTGAATTACGTCTAGTCTTTAATGGTGATCGCGTTAAAGTACGCCAAACTTCTGTTGACCGTAAAGGTAAAGCTTGGGGCTTTATTACCGAAGTCGTACAACGCCGTGTCAAACAAATTATTGGTAAAGTCGCTGAACATGAAGGTGAATACTTTATTCAGCCAAGCAATCCAAATCAGCACCAACCAATTACCTTAGAAAAAGAATTGATTGAACATGCCAATGCCAAAGTTGGCGATATGCTGCGAGTTGCGATTGATGATTACCCGACTCGTGAAGAATTAGCGACAGGTCATGTTGTACAGTCGATGGCGGACAAAGCTGACACTGAAATTATTATTCCGCAAACCATTTTAGAATTTGGTTTGCCTTATGAATTTCCAGAAGCCGTCATTAAAGAAGCTGAAAGTTTTAAAGAACCTTCAGAACAAGATCGCAAAGGTCGTGTCGATCTGCGTGACTTACCACTCGTCACGATTGATGGCGAAGATGCCCGTGACTTTGACGATGCCGTGTATGCAGAGAAGCGTGCAGGCGGTGGTTACCGTGTTGTCGTGGCAATTGCAGACGTGAGCCATTATGTCCGTTTAGACTCACCTTTAAATGAAGAAGCTGAAGAACGTGGTACATCGGTTTATTTCCCACACTTTGTTTTGCCAATGCTGCCAGAAGCACTATCAAATGGCTTGTGTTCTCTCAATCCACATGTTGACCGTCTGTGTATGGTCTGCGATTTAAAGTTGTCTCGTGCAGGTAAAGTCACAGGTTATGAGTTCTATCCTGCGGTGATGCATTCCAAAGCACGTTTGACCTATAATCAGGTGGCTGCTTATTTTGACGGCGCAACCGATGCCATTCCACAGGATAAAAGCGTTCATAAATCGTTAAATACCCTATTCCAGCTTTATCAGACACTAAAAGAACTACGTGCCAAACGTCATGCGATGGAATTTGAAACCATTGAAACCTATATGACCTTTGATGAGTTGGGCGGCATTAAAGAAATCTTGCCACGTACTCGTAATGATGCGCATAAACTGATTGAAGAATGCATGTTATTGGCGAACGTTGCCGCAGCTGAATACTCATTAGAACATGATATTCCGATGTTATATCGTGTACATGAAGCACCAGAATTCTCACGTATTCAAAAAGTCCGTGATTTCGTCAAATTACTCGGTTTGCCATTTCCAGAGCAACCCACTCAAGCTGATTACCAAGCCGTGATTGAAGCGACCAAAGATCGTTTAGATGCGCCAAGTATTCATGCGGTGTTATTACGCTCAATGATGCAAGCCTATTATGGTGCGAATAATGCAGGACATTATGGTCTTGCTTATGAAGCTTATACGCATTTCACTTCACCAATTCGTCGTTACCCAGATTTATTGTTACACCGTGCCATTAAAGCCTATCTCGATAAGAAAGCTTATCCATTGTCTGGTGCAGCTTTAGATGATGCAGGGGAGCATTTTTCACAAACTGAACGTCGTGCCGATGAAGCATCACGTAGTGTGACAACATGGTTGAAATGCCATTATATGCAACAGCATTTAGGCGATGAGTTTGTGGGTATCATTAGTGCGGTGACTGAGTTCGGTCTATTTGTGACGCTGAAAGACCTCTATGTCGATGGCATGATTCATGTCAGTCAGCTCGGTGAAGACTTCTTCCTGTATGATCAAGCCAGCCAAAGTTTGATTGGTCAGAATCGTGGACAGTCATTCAGCCTTGGCGATGAAGTCAAAATTCAAGTGGCAGGCGTGAATCTGGAAGAACGTAAGATTGACTTCCAATTGGTTCAACAACTGACGCATTTGGGACGTACAATTCGTCAAAAAGCGCCAAGAACCAATACTGCAAATCGTGCTTCAACCACTGAAGAGGTATTTGGCAAACCACAATCGACAACAGCTAAACTTAGTGAAGATGGCGAAAAACCTGTACGTAAGAAAAAGGATAAGAGCAAATCGAATTCTAATTCTTATACCAAAAAAACAGGTAAAAAATCTTCTGCGAAGTCTGAAAGCAAAGAAAAGCCAAAGAAGAAAGTGAAAAAGAAAAAGTCGAATGCCAAGACCAAGAGTGAATAACATTTAATTAGAGAGCTTCGGCTCTCTAATTTTTTGCTCTTGAAATATCTGCGTTAGCAATGAATAAAATTTATAGAACAACAAAATACTCATCTAATAAATAATCAATCAACCTTGATTTATCCCCCTCAAAGCCCTACATCTATAACTATGTTTAAAGATGAATATGGCAAAAATAGAATGACACTCCAACAAGCGACACTTCCCCTTCCTCAATTTGATCAAATTCAACTTGCCGACCTGAAAAAACAGATCGAACAAAACATTCAAAATGGTCAGAACTTCTTAAATCAACTCAATGAAGTTCCGCAAGGCTCTGAAGCCCAACTCGCAACCTTGGCAGAAGTTGATCAACTTGAAAATAACATGAGCGAATCGTGGGGCATTTTGTCACATCTCAATGCAGTCATGAACAATTCGGAAACCCGTGAAGTCTATCAAGCGCTGTTACCAAGTTTAAGTGAATACTACACTCAGTTGGGACAACACACAGCGCTGTATCAAACCTATCAGCAGATTCATGATAGTAATGTATTTCAAACATTGAGCGAAGCACAACAAAGCGCGATTAAACTGGCGCTACGTGACTTTAAACTGTCGGGTGTTGCACTCCAAGGCGAAGCGAAAAAACGTTACGCAGAAATCTCGGCACGTTTATCACAACTGTCTTCAGACTTCTCGAACCATGTACTCGATGCTACCCAAGCCTACTTTAAACCGCTAACAGAAGCACAACTTAAAGGCTTACCGCAAAGCAGTGTTGAACTGTTAAAACAATACGGACAACAACGTGAGCTTGAGCAAGCCGTTGCCACACTGGATTTCCCTGCTTATTTTGCGATTATGACCTATGCCGATGATCGTGAATTAAGAGAAGAACTCTACAAAGCTTATGTGACCCGTGCATCTGAGCAGTCCGACAAGACTGAATTTGACAATACACCTGTGATGGAGGAAATCCTGAGCTTACGTCAGGAGATGGCGCAACTGCTTGGCTTTAATAACTTCGCTGAATATTCCCTTGCCAGCAAAATGGCACCTGATGTTGAAACTGTTCATCAATTCTTAGTGGATTTGGCAGAGCATGCGCGTACGCCTGCGCTGGCTGAAATTGCTGAACTCAAAAGCATTGCACAACAAGATGGAATTGAGGAACTCAAACCTTGGGATGCAACCTATTATTCTGAGAAGTTGAAACAGCAGCAATTCAATCTTTCTCAAGAAGCGCTTAAACCGTATTTCCCTGCGCCAAAAGTGGTGGACGGTTTATTCAAGATCGTGCAACGTCTTTATGGAATTCAAATCGTCGAACGCCAAGCCCCTGTTTGGCAAAATGATGTACGTTATTTTGAAATTGAAGATCAAGGTCAAGTGGTCGGTGGTTTCTATTTTGACTTATATGCCCGTAACGGCAAACGCGGTGGCGCATGGATGAGTGGTTTCCGTTCTCGTGTGCAAACGGCCAATGGTCTACAAAAACCAATTTGCTATATGGTGTGTAACTTTACCCCACCGATTGGCGATCAACCTGCGCTACTCACCCACGATGAAGTCATTACTTTATTCCATGAGTTTGGTCATGGCTTACACCATATGTTGACCGAAGTAGATAACATCTCTGTTGCAGGCACACACGGCGTGGCTTGGGATGCGGTGGAGTTACCAAGTCAGTTTATGGAATTCTGGGCATGGGATAATGAAAGTTTAGATGTACTCAGTGAACACACCGAAACTAAGCAAACTTTGCCACAAGAATTGCTGTCTGCGTTACTCAATGCGCGTTTCTTCCAATCAGGCATGCAAACATTACGTCAGATTGAATTTGCATTGTTTGACCTAAGCATTCACCGTCAGGCACCTGCCTTAAACAGTCAGCAAATCCAAGCGACACTGGACGATATTCGCGATAAATTTGCCGTGGTTCCTGCGGTACCTTATAACCGTTTTCAACATAGTTTCAGCCATATTTTTGCAGGCGGTTATGCGGCAGGCTATTACTCTTATAAATGGGCAGAAGTTTTAGCGAGTGATGCCTTCGATCGCTTCGAAAGCGAAGGTATTTTTAACACTGAGACAGGCAAAGAGTTTAGAAAGTTTATTCTAGCAGTTGGCGGAAAAGATACTGCACTTGATTCATTTCGCAATTTCCGAAAAAGAGAACCAAAAATAGATGCATTATTACGCCATCAAGGTTGGACGAACACCAATAAAACCGCTTAAACTACGTCATTATTGTTCACAGGGTGGTAATTAACTGACATGAAAAGACAGTTCATCGCGGGTGCAAAATGCCCTAAATGTGGCGCCTTAGATCGTGTGGTTAAGATCATCACTGTGGATGACGAGTGGATTGAATGTATCGAATGTGCTTATAGCGAAAAACGCCCGACCCACGTGGAAGAGCAACAAACCGCTGAGCCAGATGAAATTGGGGTGATACAATTCAAACCTCGTCATTTTGACTAGAAGGTTAAAAATGATGTCCACATACCAAACTCAAAATTCCAAATTATTATGGATGATAATTGGTGGAATTAGCGTTGTTGTGGTTTTGTTTCTTGCAATTCAATGGTTTTTATCACAAAAAGATCAGCAATCGACAAGCACAGCTACACAACCAATTGCCGAAAAAACAATTATATCCAAAGCAGAAACAACTGTTAGTCCAAATATAAATACGGCGAGCAGTGAAGTTGCTGCACCAATACAATTAGTCGAAGAGTCAATTGTCAAATCACCACTTCCGAGCAATGACAGTTTAGCCAAAGAAGAGATTGCAAAGCTAGATGATATTCAACAGCAACTGCAAGACCAACAGCGTGACTTGAAAGAACAAAATAATGATGTTGATACTTTACTTAAGCTCAAAGAAGATCAAATTAAACTTTTGGAGGCTCAAATCTCCGCACAGCATAAATCTTAAAACAACAAAAGCTTTAATCCAGTTTAAAGCTTTTTACTCATTGAAATATCAATCTCATATTTCTAATCGCGATTTTTCATACAGCCCCCTCATAAGTTTGTATTTACACTGATTGCGGTATGATGGATATAAGTCACTCAACAAATCTAAAATCCAGTTTAAAAGCACATTTCTTTCATCCGTTGAGAAGCATAGAATAACTTTAGTCTCAAAGCCTCGCGTCTAATATGAATTCACTTCAAACTAATCGTAACCTTTTACTTGCGATTGGTTGCCTAACAACCTCGGCCCTTCTCTTTTCGATCATGGGTATCTGTATTCGTTATGCATCACATACGGTTGATAACTATACAATTGTATTTTTCCGCAACGTGGTCGGACTTATCCTGTTTCTGCCTTTTATTTTTAAACAAGGTATTGGCTTTGTAAAAACAGAAAAACTATGGATGCATAGTTGGCGTAGTATTGTTGGACTTGCAGCTATGTATGGTTTCTTTTACGCAATTGCGCATTTAAAGCTATCAAATGCAATGGTTTTTACCTACTCTTCCCCAATTTTTATTCCAGTTATTGCATGGTTATTTCTAAAAGAAAAAATCACCATTGCTATGCTTTGTGCCGCGGGACTCGGCTTTATTGGGGTGTTCTGTGTGGCTAAACCCGATCAAGGTCTACTGAACTGGATTTCGGTGATTGGTATCGCCTCTAGCTTACTTGCATCAATGGCTTTTGTAACCGTTCGAGCACTCACTCAAACCGAACCACCTGAACGCATCGTATTTTATTTCTGCTTGATAGGATCAGCACTTTCTGTGATTCCAATGTTTTGGATGTGGCGAACCTATCATGTAAAAGAATTATTATTTTTGATTGGCGCAGGGATACTTGCTAATGTCAGCCAAATTTTTATGTCTCATGCTTATCGACTTGCGCCAGCAGGACAAATTGCACCTGTGAATTATATGGCCATTATTTTTGCAGGTGTATGGGGATTCTTACTTTGGAATGAAGTACCTGATTTATACAGCGTGATTGGATTTTGTATTATTTTGCTTGCAATTTTATTATGTAGTCCATTGACTCAACGTCAAAAGAAAATGATTCAACGCTAAAATATTTGATCTTTAAAAATAACTTATCAACATTAATAATGTCTAAAACATTTTAAATCTTAGAAATAAAAAAGCACCCGAAGGTGCTTTTTTTATTTCAACACTTAGTGTTTATACCAACCAAACATTTGGAAGATATATGGTGCATAAGTCACCAACACTAAAGACGAGAACAATACGATAATCGGTAATAACCAGCGCTCATAACGATAATAGAAACTTGTGTATTTCTCTTTTGCTTCCTTATCAGCAGCTGATACTTCTTCATCCCCGACAGAGAGTCGCGTCAACAAATGGTTTAATGCAACAGGTGGTGTTACATAACCAAATTCGAATGCAACCAATACGATCATCCAGAAGTGAATCGGATGAATACCATTCTCATAAGCAACTGGCGCTACTGTCGCAGCAACTAAGATTACCGCACCAAATGGATCTGTAGTCATACCAATAATTGCAAGTAATATTGCAATAAAGGCAAGAGAAATATAGATATTATCCAAGTGAGTTGGTAATAACTCAACCACTTCAGCACGCTCGATTAAACCACCAACGCTCGCAGATAATGCCATCAGTAGAATCAAGGCACCGATATGACCCACTGTTTCTGAAGTTGCAAAACGTAATGCTCCACCAAAACCAAAACTCTTACCACCATGAGGATCATGGCTTTTTAAGAAGTCTGATTTCTGTTCATGTTCAAGAACTAACGCCTCATGCTTTGCATCAATAACTGGAGCTGGTGCAAGTTTTGCTGCAAACAATTTGTCAAACAAAATCATTGCAATCAACACCAATGGTAAAATCATTGGCGCTGTAAATTCATTGATTGATGTATCTAACGCAAGTTTATAGAACATCACAACTGCAAAACCAATGATTACATAAGGAATCACAGGTACACATGCACGTAACATTCCAGGTACAGCAACTTTTGGTGAAGCAACACGGAACTTTTCTTCAGCAAGAATCAATGAAACGCCAAGGAAAATAAATGCAGTTAACCAGAAAACATAGATACCATGATCAAATAATTCTGTAGACGTTACATGGCGGCTATCTAGCATTGAAATCAAAATTACAAGTAAGCATGGACGAATCACCACACCTAAAGAACCCGACATTGCCGATACAGCTAATGCATATTGACGGCGCGCACCAGAGTTCCAAACCTCTTTATAAATGATTGCACCTGCGGCAATAACGAAAATACCAGAAGCGCCTGTATATGCTGTTGGAATTGCCGCTGCAATTAAGATTAACCAAGTTAAAGTTTCAGGTGCTAGATTCCACGGACGCAGGATATTTAAGAATAAATCCATCACACGCGTTTGGGTCAGTAACATACCTGCCCAAATAAACAATGCAAGGTTTAAGAAAATACCAGAGAACTCAACAATAATTCCCAAGTAGATCCCTTGCCCCATTGGATAATCCATGAAGAAAGTAAAGATTATCCCCGTGATCAGTGACATCTGTGCATACAATGGTACGCTCAGCACCGCCAAACCAAAATTACCTTTAGGTTGCGCTGTTTTAGGAATTAAAAATAATTGCACTAAGCTGATTACGGTTAAAGAGACAAAGAGTGCTATCCATAACCATGAAATCGCCAATGTCTTCGTAGTCAATTCTACGCCAGAATTCAGCAACGAGTTATATTGACTAATTGTCGATAAACTCAGTAGAGCATTACCTACAACCATATATGCTGAATAGACACGATAGTCCATCTTCGTTTTAGGTGCACGTAAACCAATGTGGTGATAGCGTAAAGAAGCTGTGATAGATGTAAACAACACCATGATCAGTAAAAGTACAGTCTGGTTTTCAGAACCTAACTTAAAAATACCGAAGAATGTGGTTTCAACTTGACGATAAGTACGAATACTTGGATGAGCTTCCAAGTGCTTCATTGCTTTATCATAGAACTGATATTTTTCTTCACACTGTTGTTGTGCAGCTAATAAAGAAGCGCGTACATCTGATTCAGATGCTGTACCAAACATACTTGCAAACTCATCAGCAGCATTTGCTTTCATCTGCTCTTGAACTTGCGCTTCAATATTAGGATGTCGATCACAAGATGGTTTTTCAGGTTCAGCTCGTAAAAACGAATACTGCATTCCTATTTTTTCATCACCATACAAACGCTCCCCCATACGGAGCATTTGACCGTGAATCATCTCGCCAGTACCAATAAGCAAAGTCATTAGCAACAAAGCAAGAATGATGAATGTTGATATCCAATCATTCCAGATATAACCCAGTCGGGCTAATCCAGACTTTTTCTCTTGATCATTTTGCATGTATATTCCAGTTTATTGTTATCAACACCCATCCAAAGATGTTGAATCATGCGATGTCCATGGTTGATAGATAAGTGAATTTACCCTCTTCGTAACCAATCCCTTTTAAC
This sequence comes from Acinetobacter sp. SwsAc4, assembly GCF_013391535.1. Lineage (NCBI taxonomy): Bacteria > Pseudomonadati > Pseudomonadota > Gammaproteobacteria > Moraxellales > Moraxellaceae > Acinetobacter > Acinetobacter sp. SwsAc4. Next base: position 58,096 of record NZ_JACAXC010000006.1, on the reverse strand, counting down.
CGCCTAAATTTGCAGCAATCTTTCCCAAAAAAGAATGACTACAATCATTTTTTTATTGGTTTTTTTTATCAACTTATATGTTCTCTCTCTATCCTTCTTAACAATGAATAACCTAACCCACAGAACAAACCACCAATCGCACCAATCAAATGAGCTTCTGTCAAAACAGGACTACCAATTAACTGTGCAGTACCCGTCTGGCCAAAAGTATTTTCCCATATTAATTTTGCTGAGATCAGCAACAAGACCAATAAGGCAAATTTTCTTTCTTTAGGATATTTCAGATACACGAGACCAACAGCAACATATAATCCATGCAACACGCCAGAAAGACCAGCATATGCATCGATATAAGGTAAGTAGAAATAAAAGATAAGACTAATAAAGGGAGGAAGGATTAAAAGCAGAACACATAAGTGCCAATTACGAGCATGAGGAAAAATAAAAGGTAAACATGCAAATGCCAGCATATTTAAGAAAAAATGCATCCATCCAACATGAACCCAATGTGCAGTCCATAAACGCCAAAACTCAGCGAATAAACTAGGTTTCCAATAAATGAAGTGATCTGCAAATACTTGCAAGCACGCTGATATAGAAACACATACAGCGATTAAAATAACTTTCGGTATCCATACGTGATCTTTCATCCATTACCACCCCATGAAAAAACTGACCTTTTACCAGTTTAAATGTTTCACTTGTAAAAGGTCGTTTAATTCAAGTTTACTCTGCTGGTGCTGATGCGCCATCTCCACCATCAAATAAAGCATCCAATTCAGATGAACTTTCTTTCTTATCGTCCCAGAAAGAAGTCAAACCTTCATCACTAGAACGTACACCTGTATTTTCAGTCCAATAACGATCAGCTATACCCTGGACCATCAAACCAGCCATCTTATCGATCAATCTAAATTGAGGATTTACTGGTTTGTCTTCACCTGTTGCAGCAGCATAAGAACGGAAAGCATCACGCAGTTTGGCATCATCACCACTTGCTTGTGCAGCAACTGCATATAATGCATGTGATAAACGAACACCTTTTTTCTCACCAATTTGCATTGATTCTTTCATGGTTGCATAAGGTTCAGGTTTACCGTCACCCGCACCTGGTAATAAAGTCCAAATCACTGCTCGCGTCGCCATCGGCGCGCCCCAGAATTTTTCATTATCCAAACAGGTCATGCCACGCTCAACAATACCCGCAATATCTTTCGGGACATTAACCACACCACCAGAGTTAATATCATTGGTCATCGCTTGCAGACCACTTACCATCCCTAAAAGGTAAACTGTCTGATCTAAATCATTGCGCATTGTTGGGCATGAATCACCCAATTTATATTTATATTTTGATTCCCAACGATTTGCAAAAAGTTGATAACCTGCATATTGACGTTCAGCAGCAATCCCCGCCCAACGTTTTTGTTCAATACGAGCATCTTGAGCTTCAGAAACTTGACCTGCTTTCGAAGCACGCAAATAGCGGAGTTCCGCTTCTAAGGCTTTATTTTCAGCACAAATACCTGCTGAGGTATACAATAACACCGCCATACGTGTTGGATCAGCACCCATATCCTTGGTTGACATCACCGCTGGAGTTAAGGCATTACCTGAATTACACACCATTTCGGCGTCATCCATCGCCAAAATTGGTGGAACAATATGATTTTCACTAAAACTTAATGCGACATTAGCCCCTGTTTTAATGATTTGTGAACACCCTGATAATATTGATGTTGTGAGTAACGCAACCGCCACACCCTGTCCCATTTTTTGGAATTTAGACATTCTTCCTGTCCTCTAATTAATTTGTTTTTCCTTTTAGGCGTACCTTATCAGATGCAATACTTGAATTAAAGAGTAATTGCTCTAATTTAACATGCCCATTCTGACACAATTCACAGATAAGCGAATTGACAGAGAGTTGAAAATACAAAAATTTTAGGCAAAAAAAAGTAGCATTGCGACGGTTCAGCACATGCTACTTATTAACTGGTAAAAACGTGAAACTCTTTATCTTTTAGTTTTGTTGAAAGTAATCCTTGAGTAAAGTTCCTGCTCTTCCTATAACAATTGCAAAAACAATTGCAATCACCAGAAACGACCATGTTGGAATTTCTATTACTTTGGAACTCCACCACACTTTACGTTGGTGTTTGTACTTTAACGAAAATGAATACAAGTTGATGGTCAGATTGTCTGACAATTTATATTTTCACGAAATTTCAGAATATTTAATCTAACAATTTAAATGAACGCAAAGTAAAACCAACATAAAAAATTGAAAACAAACATATAATTAATTATATACAGTTGTAGAATTGTCCAACAATTAAAGCATTTTTATTAATAATTTTAAGTTTTTCCACTGCGAAATTGACAATTGATCCCACCAAATCGTTAAAGGTTGGTACTGAGTATCAGAAAAATAAATCGTAATATAAGCTTGGTGATCAATAATTTTAGTGATTGTTCGACCTTGGATTGCGATAGAAGTATCCACAAACTCAAATGACCAATGCTGATGATCCAAATACTCAAAACGCTTTATTAAAGGACGCCGTAACAATAGAACCCAAAATAAAACCATCACAACAAGGCTAAGCAGCCAAAATGAAAGAGCTAGCAATTGGTAGGCTAAAATTAGAACAGTGACAAAAACTAAAAGTTGCAATACAAGCGAAAATCGACTGTATTGCAACTCAAAAACACGATTAGCCATGAACATAATGTTTTAATTTTAAAATAAAATCTTTTAACTCAGCACGAGGTGGCTCACCCACTTCCATAAACCAATCCAATAAATCTGGATCTTCTTGATCAACCAACTCTGCAAATAGCGCCTTTTCATCAGCATCGGCGGTTAAATAATAGTTTTTAACATAAGGATCGAAATACACATCAATTTCTTTTAAACCACGACGTGCGCGATAAACGACCTTACGTTCTTCCAAACTTATTTCATCAGACATTATTTGTTCCACTATGCAACAATTTTATAGTCATAGTGTACTCGATCCCCCATTAACTTCGCAGCGTTTTTTCTCAAGTGACCAAATACATCAATCAAATTGAGCATTGATCACATTGTTCACTATTTTCAATTTCTTGTATCGTGATGATGATCGTTTATATCCAATGACTAGGGAAAAAATAACAAATGCAATCAGGTGCAATTCGTCCAATTCCAAATATGCTCCCACGTAAGCTATTTACTTCTGATCATGAAGCATTTCGTGAAACTGTACGTAAATTTTATGAAAAAGAAGTCGTGCCAAATATTGAAAAATATGAGAAACAACAACATGTTGACCGTGACTTATGGAACAAAGCAGGTGAACTAGGTTTACTCTGTACCACCATGCCAGAACAATATGGTGGCTCTGGGGTTGATCGTTTGTACAGTATGATTCTCATAGAAGAACAAGCTTATGCAATGGACTCAAGTACAGGTTTCTCATTACACTCAGATATCGTTGCCAACTATATCAACAACTTTGGCAATGAAGAGCAAAAACAAAAATGGCTGCCTAAAATGGCAACAGGTGAAACAGTTACAGCGATTGCCATGACTGAACCGGGTACAGGTTCAGATCTTCAAGCAGTTCGTACTACAGCTGTGCTTGATGGCGATGAGTATGTCATTAATGGTTCAAAAATCTTCATTACCAATGGCTACCTTTGTGACATGGCAATTGTCGTCTGTAAAACAGGCAACAATGAAAAAGGCTCAGCAAATTTATCATTAATCATCGTTGAAGCTGATCGTGCTGGTTTTAGTAAAGGTAAACCTTTGAATAAAATCGGAATGAAAGGGCAAGATACTTGCGAATTGTTCTTTGACAACGTACGAGTACCTAAGGAAAACCTACTTGGTATGGAAGGTATGGGTTTCATCATGTTGATGAAAGAACTGGCTTGGGAACGTATGTTGGTTGCGATTATTTGCCAAGCAGGTGCAGAAGCAGCATTTGCGCATACTGTTCAATACACCAAAGATCGTAAAGCATTTGGCAAAGCCATTAGTACCTTCCAAAATACAAGGTTTAAATTAGCTGAATTACGTACTGAAATTGATTTCTGCCGTACTTATTTAGATCGTTGTATGGAATTACAACTCGAAGAAAGCTTAGGTGTGGATGCCGCAGCAGCAGCCAAATACAAAATTTCAGATATGTTCTCAAAAGTTGTAGATGATTGCTTACAATTACATGGTGGCTATGGTTATATGTTGGAGTATCCAATTGCACGTGCCTACATCGATAACCGTGCTAACCGTATTTATGCGGGAACAAATGAAATTATGAAAGAATTAATTTCTCGTACACTTTAAACATAAATGGGAAAGTTAAAGGGATCGTGTTTAATTACACGATCCTTTTTTATTTATTTAGTTTCAGGTTTTTCAGTTACTTGAGCTGGCGTAGGCGTTGGATTCATTCGTGCCATTAGTTGCTTTACCTTTGGATTATCAATATGTTGCTGCATAGTGACATTTAAAGCAGTGCGTGCATTTTGCGTAGTGAAATGTGCAACTTCACTTCCTATCTCACTGGCTTTTTTAGCCCACGCTTTCCCTTCTGTAGATTGATAAAAGGTTAATGCGGCTTGTAGTTCCTGTTGACTGAATGTTTCAACATAACGTTGGATAATGAATTGCTTACGCTGTTCACTGTTTAAATTTTTAATCAAATCTACGTAAAAATTTTCAGGTATATCTTTAGGCAAACGCATTCGGATTTGCTCTAAAATCATTTTATCAGTGTTTTGTAAACCTTGTTCGGTTCCATCTACAGATACCAATTTTTGAGCAATAACTTCTTTCTGTTTTACATCATCAGCAAAAACAAATGTACTGAATAATAATGTCCCCAAGATTAATAGTTTTTTCACTCAGTCATCCCTGTTTTAAATGTTATTGCGCTCAATATACGCGATATTTTTTATATTTAAATAGCCACTCAAATAAAAAACCCTATGCAACTGCATAGGGTTTCAAAACATTCAAGCAAAAACTTATGAGACTAATTTTGGCTTACGATTTGTTTGATCGCCACGCTTATGAAATTCTAAAACCCCGTCATTAAACTTGGCATCTTTCAGTTCTTTACGATCAGCTAGGTAATTATTGGTGATCTTCCACGGTGCTTGTTTACCTTGTTTAGGCATTACATCAGCTGCACGCGCAATATAACCCGAAGACAATTTACCCATGATTGTATCATTTTCACGCTGTAAAGGATCAGCATGTGCAATCACTTCATCAAAACCATTTTTATCCATATGATTGATTAAGCGACAGATATAATCAGCTGCAATATCAACCTTTAATGTCCATGAAGCATTGATATAACCAATGATCATCGCCATGTTAGGGACATCACTCACCATCACGCCTTGATACAGCATATGTTGAGATGTGTTCATTGGCTTACCGTCAATTGAACCTTTCACCCCACCTAGAATCTGAATTTCTAAACCAGTTGCAGAGATCACAATATCCGCTTCTAAGTGTTTACCAGATTTTAACTGAATACCATTTGCGGTGAATTTTTCAATTTGATCTGTTTCAATACTTGCTTGACCTTCACGTAAAGCTTTGAATAAATCACCATCAGGAACAACACACAAACGCTGATCCCATGGGTTATAGCTTGGAGTAAAATGTTTCATATCCACTTTACCTTTTAACTGCAACTCGATTCCTTTCAACAGCAAACGACGAACAGTTTTAGGATGCTTTTGTGCTAATGCATAAATTGCACGCTGCATGCCAATGTTACGAGCACGAGTAAATTTATATGCTGTTTCTTCAGACATGAATCGACGTGTCTTTTCATAAATAAAGTCAATTGAAGGCACTGTTGCGATATAAGTTGGAGAACGTTGCAACATGGTTACATGACCTGCTCCACCTTTTACCATTGAAGGAACAAGTGTAATTGCAGTTGCACCACTACCGATAATTACAACTTTTTTGCCTTTATAATCTAAATTCTCAGGCCAGTGTTGTGGATGGATAAATTGCCCTTTAAATTTATCTTGATCTTGGAATTGTGGTGCATAACCTTGGTCATAATTATAGTAACCAGTACATCCCATCACAAAATTAGCTGACCAAGTCTGCTTCTTCTTGTTGTTGTCTTCAATTTCAACCAACCACTTTTTCTTAGCAGAATCATAGTTTGCAGAAAGTACACGATGACCAAAGTGAATTTTCTCTTTTAATTTATTTTCAGAGATGACTTCACCTAAATAACCTTTAATTTCAGGACCGCTTGCTAAAACTTTTTCTTTTGCCCATGGTTTAAAGTTAAAACCAAAAGTCGACATATCCGAATCCGAACGAATACCAGGATAACGGAATAAATCCCAAGTCCCCCCAAAGCTCTCACGACGCTCTAAAATCTCAAAGTTACGTTGTAGACAGTTTTTAGAAAGATGCACAGCCAACCCAATTCCAGAGATACCTGCACCAATAATTAATACATCAACTTGCTTTTCCATTGTTTTTATACCCTGTATAAACCATGTCTTTATTAAAGCACAAATTTGACAATGCACAATGTCAAGTTTAGTCATTCATCGGTTTTTTTATATCAGTTCGGGACATTTTGAAGAAATATGAGGTAAAAAATCTTGAGATTTTCACCTGGATTTAGGTGTTTTTAAAATATCTCTTATAACAACCTAATGCATTTTTCGAAGATCATCATGTCTTCAAATTTTTTAGTTATGGAACTCTACACAAAAGACAAGTCATTACAGTTCCAACTTTTTCATGAGCCATCTTTAGCTAAAAATTAGGATGATATACATGCCACTCGAAGACAAATGATCAATATTTGCTGTTTCAAATAGACAATAAAAAAGGTCGGTTATTACACCGACCTTTTTTGGAACAACTGACTGTTCTACACGTAGAAGTATTATTTTACTTCACGGTCAACGAGTTCAACGTAAGCCATCGGTGCAGCATCACCTGCACGGAAGCCCGCTTTAAGAACACGAAGATAACCGCCGTTACGCTCTTTGTAACGAGGGCCAAGAACGGTAAATAATTTACCAACAGTTGCTGCTGAACGAGTACGAGCAAACGCTAAACGACGGTTTGCAACAGTATCGTTTTTAGCCAAAGTGATTAAAGGCTCAGCAACACGACGAAGTTCTTTCGCCTTAGGCAAAGTTGTCTTAATTAACTCGTGCTCTACTAAAGCATTTGTTAAGTTTTGAAACAACGCCTTACGGTGGCTGCTTGTACGGCCTAATTTCACACCACTATTACGATGACGCATGGTGATAGTCCTACTTAATTAACGGCTACGATAGGCAAATCGGTCATCCATACGGAGACTAGCTGGTGGCCAGTTCTCTAAACGCATGCCGAGTTGTAAACCTTTCGATGCCAAAACATCTTTGATCTCTGTTAACGATTTTTTACCTAAGTTAGGAGTTTTTAACAACTCAACTTCAGTACGTTGAACAAGATCACCAATGTAGTAAATATTTTCTGCCTTCAAACAGTTAGCAGAACGAACAGTAAGCTCGAGATCATCTACTGGACGAAGCAAAATTGGGTCAACTTCTTCGCGAGGTTCTTGAGCGACAGGAGTTTGATCTTTCTGAAGATCAACAAAAATTGCAATTTGTTGTTGCAAGATAGTTGCCGCTTTGCGGATAGCTTCTTCTGGATCAACAGTTCCGTTAGTCTCAAGATCGATCACTAACTTATCAAGATCGGTACGCTGTTCTACACGAGCATTTTCTACTGTGTAAGAAACACGCTTGATTGGGCTATAAGAAGCATCTAACTGTAAACGACCTACTGGGCGTGTTTCACCTTCTGGGAAACGAGAGTCAGATGTCTCATAACCACGACCTTGAGCTACTTTAAGGCGCATTTTCAATGAACCAGAAGAACTCAAAGTACCGATTAAATGATCAGGGTTAACCACTTCAACATTATGAGGTAAACGAAGGTCAGCTGCTGTTACGTCACCTGCACCTTGCTTCTCTAATGTTAAATATGCTTCATTTTGATCGAACAGCTTAATAGACAATCCTTTTAGGTTCAGCAAGAGCTCGACGATGTCCTGCTGCAAGCCTTCTAAAGTACTGTACTCGTGCTCGACGCCTTCTATCTCAACTTCAACCACAGCAGCGCCAGGTAAAGAAGACAATAGAATGCGACGTAAAGCATTACCTAGAGTATGGCCAAAACCACGCTCTAAAGGCTCAAGAATCACTTTTGCCGAGGTCCCGCTCACCGCTTCGACCTTGATCGCTTGCGGAGTTAGAAACTCGTTTGCAGTACGCGTCATTTATTGCTACCTCAAGGATTATTTAGAATACAATTCTACAATCAAGCTTTCGTTGATTTCAGCAGGTAAATCAGAGCGATCTGGTGCAGCTTTAAACGTACCTTCCAACTTAGAATGATCAACTTCCATCCAAGCAGGGATACCACGTTGAGCAGCTAATTCAATCGCGTTTTTGATACGCAATTGTTGTTTAGCACCTTCATGCACTGCAATTACATCACCCGCTTTTACTTGAATAGACGCAATATTTACACGACGACCATTTAAAGTAATAGAACGGTGAGATACCAACTGACGAGCTTCTGAACGTGTAGAACCAAAACCCATGCGATAAACTACGTTATCAAGACGGCTTTCAAGCAATTTCAACAAGTTTTCACCAGTTGCGCCTTTAACACGAGCTGCTTCTTTATAGTAGTTACTAAATTGACGCTCTAACACACCGTACATACGACGTACTTTTTGTTTTTCACGTAATTGTAGTGAATACTCAGATTGCTTACCACCACGAGCCTGACCATGTTGACCAGGTGCTTTATTGTGTTTTTTGGTTTTTACATCAAACGGTTTAACGCCTGATTTAAGTTGCAGGTCTGTCCCTTCGCGGCGAGAGAGTTTGCATTTTGGACCAATATAACGAGCCATGAATGTTTCTCCTTACACGCGACGTTTTTTAGGTGGACGGCAACCGTTGTGAGGAATTGGTGTCACATCGGTAATGCTGTTAATCTTATAACCCACTGCGCCTAATGCACGAACCGCAGACTCACGACCTGGACCAGGACCTTTTACAAGGACGTCTAGGTTTTTCAAACCGTAATCTAAAGCTGCTTTACCAGCAACTTCAGCAGCTACCTGAGCAGCGAACGGAGTTGATTTACGTGAACCACGGAAGCCTTGTCCACCTGAGGTAGCCCAAGCCAATGCATTACCTTGACGATCGGTAATCGTTACAATGGTGTTATTAAAAGACGCGTGAATGTGTGCAACACCTTCAGAGACGGTACGAGTGACCTTCTTGCGTGTGCGAGTATCTTTAGCCATCTTTTAGCTTCCAGAAATCTTACTTTTTAATCGGTTTGCGCGGACCTTTACGGGTACGTGCGTTAGTTTTGGTGCGTTGTCCACGAACAGGCAAGCTGCGACGATGACGAAGACCGCGGTAGCAGCCTAAATCCATTAAACGTTTAATGTTCATGGAAATTTCGCGACGTAAATCACCTTCGGTCGGAACCTTAGCAACTTCTGCACGAATCGCATCAAGCTGAGCATCATCTAATTCACGGATTTTTGTAGTCTCAGTAATACCTACAGTTGCTAAGATGTTCTTAGCAGTGTGGCGACCGATACCAAAAATATACGTGAGAGAGATAACAGCATGCTTGTTATCCGGAATGTTTACACCGGCAATACGAGCCATTCAATTTTCTCCAAAAAGGCAGTCAAGATAATCAACCGCCCCACAAAAATCTTGAGGGGCGGATAATAACCTAATTAGCCTACTGAAATCAACAGGTCTTAATTAAATTAACCTTGACGCTGCTTATGACGAGGTTCTGCGCTACAAATCACGCGAATAACCCCATTACGACGGATAACTTTGCAGCTACCACAAATTTTCTTTACAGAAGCTTGTACTTTCATGATGAAACCTCTAAGTGCGCTTATCCCTTAGGATGAGCAGTCGTTTTTCTCATTAACGTTTGATTATCATATTGATGCGAAGTAAGGTGCGCTTGAAGTTGCGCCATAAAGTCCATTACTACTACAACTACAATCAGTAAAGATGTTCCACCCAAATGAAATGGAATACTAAACGAACTTTGTAGCACCATAGGCATTAAACACACTACAGTAATGTAAATTGCACCAATAAAAGTCAAACGGTTAAGAATATGATCTAAATAACGAGCCGTTTGCTCACCTGGGCGGATACCAGGCACATATGCTCCGCTGCGTTTTAAGTTCTCTGCAACTTCTTTTGGGCTAAATACTAGCGCTGTATAGAAATAACAGAAGAAAATAATTAACGCACCAAACAGCATTAAATACAACGGCTGTCCAGGCGATAACACCAATGCCAGATCTTGTAGACTACGCTTCACAATCCCTGCATTTGGATCAGCACTACCTAACCATTGCCCTAAGCTCGCTGGAAATAATAACAATGAGCTTGCAAAAATCGCTGGAATCACACCTGCCATATTAATTTTTAATGGCAAATGCGTTTGCTGTGCAGTAAAAACACGACGACCTTGTTGCTTTTGTGCATAATTCACTGGAATACGACGTTGTGCTTTTTCAATAAACACAATCGCAGCTAAAACGGCTAATGAGAGTAAGCCAAATACAGCCAAACCAATTAAACTACCTTGACCATTATCTACAGACGTAAACGACTGTATTACAAGATTTGGCAAGCCTGCCACAATACCTGCAAAAATGATCATCGAGATACCATTACCAACACCACGTTCGGTAATTTGCTCTCCTAACCACATCAGAAACATTGTTCCCGCAACTAACGAAGTAACTGCAGGAACATAGAATGCTAAGCCTGATGTCAAAGTAATACCTTGACTGATCAAACCAGCACACATCCCTACACCTTGCACGAGTGCAAGGAATAAGGTGCCATAACGTGTATATTGATTGATCTTTCGTTTGCCTTGCTCGCCTTCTTTTTTCAAAGCTTCTAACGAAGGAACAACCGTAGACATTAACTGCACGATAATCGATGCAGAAATGTACGGCATAATTCCCAACGCTAGAATCGACATGCGTTCTAATGCACCGCCAGAGAACATATTAAATAAGCCTAAGAAGGTACCTTCATTCGCCTTAAAAAACTGTGCTAGCGCTATATTATCAATACCTGGCAACGGAATATGCGCTCCTAGTCGAAAGACCAATAACGCGCCAATCAAAAACATTAATCGACGAATAATTTCACGATATTTCACATGAAATGGTTGGCCTTTCATCATGTTTACATGACCTGAAGAACTAGGAGTCATAGACACTCGAGATTACTCCTCGACTTTACCGCCAGCAGCTTCAACAGCAGCTTTAGCGCCTTTAGTCAACACAACACCTTGAACAGTGAATGCGCGAGTGATTTCACCAGAAAGAACGATGCGAGCACGAATTTGATCACGACGAACAACGTTCGCAGCTTTTAAAGTTTCAAGGCTAATTACATCACCTTCAACTTTATTCAATTCAGACAAACGTACTTCAGCAGTTTTCAAAGCGATTTGGCTAGTGAAACCGAATTTTGGTAAACGACGATATAACGCTGTTTGACCGCCTTCAAAGCCTGGACGAGTACCACCACTTTTACGTGAGTTTTGACCCTTGATACCACGACCACCAGTCTTACCAACGCCAGAGCCGATACCACGACCTAGACGACGATTTTCACGCTTAGCACCTTCAGCAGGTGCAAGTTCATTTAAACGCAGAGTCATGGCTTATTCCTCTACACTAACCATATAGTAAACTTTGTTGATCATACCACGGTTAGAAGGCGTATCTTGCACTTCTACAGTATGACCAATACGACGCAGACCTAGACCTTGTAAGCAAAGTTTATGATTTTTTAAACGATGCGAAGAAGATTTAGTCTGGGTAACTTTAATCGTTTTCATGATTGATTACCCTTGAATTTGTTCTACTGAAAGACCACGTTTCGCAGCGACTTTCTCAGGAGAAGTCATATCACGCAAACCTTTGAATGTTGCGTTTACTACGTTAGCAGCATTTGTAGAACCATAACATTTAGCAAGTACGTTATGTACACCTGCAGCTTCGAGAACAGCACGCATCGCACCACCAGCAATTACGCCAGTACCTTCTGAAGCAGGTTGCATGTATACACGGCTTGCACCATGACGAGCATTCACAGGGTGTTGTAAAGTAGTCCCCGCAAGGTCTACAGTAATCATGTTACGACGTGCAGCTTCAAGTGCTTTAGAAATAGCAGCTGGAACTTCACGCGCTTTACCACGACCAAAACCTACACGACCATTACCATCACCCACAACAGTTAATGCTGTGAAAGAGAAGATACGACCACCCTTAACAACTTTGGCTACACGATCAACGGCAACCAGCTTTTCAACGAGACCTTCGTTTTGTTCAACTTTCGCCATGATTAGAACTCCAAGCCGCCTTCACGAGCAGCATCAGCCAAGGCTTTGATACGACCATGATATTTAAAACCAGAACGGTCAAATGCAACTTTAGTAACGCCAGCTGCTTTAGCACGTTCTGCGATTAAAGCACCAACCTTAGTTGCTGCATCGATATTACCAGTCGCACCACTACGCAAAGATGCATCTAAAGTTGAAGCTTGCGCTAAAACTTTGCCACCATCTGCTGAAATAACTTGAGCATAGATGTGACGCGGAGTGCGGTTTACACACAAACGAGTCGCACCCAATGCACGAATGTGCAAGCGTGTGCTTTTTGCACGACGCAAACGGGTTTGTTTCTTTTCGTTCATAAGAACCTCGCGCCTTATTTCTTCTTAGCTTCTTTACGAAGAATAACTTCATCCGAATAACGAACACCTTTACCTTTATATGGTTCAGGAGAACGGTATGCACGGATTTCCGCTGCTACTTGACCTAACAACTGCTTGTTTGCTGATTTCAAAATGATTTCAGTTGCAGTTGGAGTTTCCGCTGTTACACCTTCTGGTAAAGCGTAGTCAATTGGGTGTGAATAACCTAAAGCAAGGTTAACGACAGTGCCTTTAACTGCTGCTTTGTAACCAACACCAACTAGCTGTAACTTACGTTCGAAGCCTTCGCTAACACCTTTTACAAAGTTGTTCAATACAGCGCGAGCAGTACCAGCTTGCATCCAAGCATCTTTCGACTCTTTAACTGGAGCAAGTTGAAGTTTACCTTCTTCCTGTTTTAGCTCGACCAGCGCATGCAGGTTGAAAGACAATGTACCTTTAGTGCCTTTCACTTCGACCTGCCGGCCGTTCTGAGTAACTGTTACACCATTAGGTACAGTTACTGGGGCTTTAGCCACACGAGACATGAGGAATCACCTATTAAGAAACAAAAGCAATAACTTCACCACCAACGCCCGCAGCACGTGCAGCGCGATCAGTCATGATGCCTTTGCTTGTAGAAACAATTGCAATACCTAAACCTTGCTTAACGCTTGGAAGTGCATCTTTACCGCGATACTGACGTAGACCAGGACGGCTTACGCGCTTCACAGTTTCGATAACTGGTTTGCCTTCGAAATATTTTAACGTAATAGTCAAAGTAGCTTTTGCATCTTCTTGAGCAACTTCTACATTTGAAATATAACCTTCTTGTTGAAGAACGTTTGCAATAGCAACCTTCAACTTAGAAGAAGGCATAGAAACAACTTGTTTCTTTGCCATTTGAGCGTTACGAACACGCGTTAACATGTCGGCAACGGTATCTTGCATACTCATTATAGTCGCTCCTTACCAGCTTGCTTTAACAACGCCTGGTACATCACCCTGCATTACTGTATCGCGTAATTTGTTACGGCTTAAACCGAACTTACGGAAGTAACCATGAGGACGACCAGTTAAACCACAGCGGTTACGAAGACGTACTGGAGATGCATTACGTGGTAATGCTTGTAACTTCATCATCGCTTCGAAACGTTCTTCATCAGATGCATTTACGTTTGCAATCGTTGCTTTTAATTCAGCACGTTTTGCAGCGTATTTAGCAACTGTCTTTTCGCGTTTCAATTCGCGATTAATCATACCTTTCTTAGCCATATCGACCTCTTATTTGAACGGGAAGCCGAATGCACGCATAAGCGCACGGCCTTCGTCATCGCTACGAGCAGTGGTCGTAATAGTGATATCTAAACCACGGATACGATCAATTTTGTCAAAATCGATTTCAGGGAAAACGATCTGCTCTTTTAAACCCATAGAGTAGTTACCACGACCATCAAATGATTTCGAAGAGAAACCACGGAAGTCACGGATACGAGGGATAGCGATCGAGATCAAGCGATCCAAGAATTCGTACATTTGGTCGCCACGTAAAGTAACTTTACAACCAATTGGCCAACCATCACGGATTTTAAAACCAGCGATTGATTTACGTGCAAGTGTCACAACTGGTTTTTGACCAGCAATCAGTTGCATATCAGCAACAGCGCCATCTAATAATTTCTTATCAGTTGCAGCTGCGCCTACACCCATATTCAGAGTGATTTTCGTGATGCGAGGAATATCCATCACATTCTTAACGCCAAGTTCTTCTTGTAACTTCGCTTTAAGTTCGTCGTTATAACGTGCTTTAAGTCTGGCCATCGCCTATTCAACCTATTACTTCGCTACCGCCACTGATTCACCATTTGATTTGTAAACACGAGTTTTCGCGCCATCAATCACTTGGTAACCAATACGGTCAGCCTTTTGGGTTGTAGCATTAAAAATTGCCACGTTTGAAATATGAAGCGTTGCCTCTTGAGTAACGATACCGCCTTCAGCGCCAGTTACACGGTTTGGCTTTTGATGCTTCTTCACTAAGTTAAGACCTTCGACCTTAACTCGATCTTCAGAAACAGACAAAACAACACCTTGTTTGCCTTTTTCTTTACCTGCGATCACAATTACTTGATCGCCTTTTTTAATCTTAGCCATGATTGCCTCTTATAAAACTTCAGGAGCCAATGAAATGATTTTCATGAACTGTTCAGTACGAAGTTCACGAGTCACTGGTCCGAAGATACGAGTCGCAATCGGAGCTTTGTTGTTGTTCAAAATAACAGCTGCGTTATCGTCGAAACGAATAACAGAACCATCTGGACGACGGATGCCGAATTTTGTACGTACAACTACAGCATTCATCACGTCACCTTTTTTAACACGTGCGCGCGGAATTGCTTCTTTTACAGTAACTTTAATAATATCGCCAACTGAAGCATAACGACGGTGTGAACCACCAAGTACTTTAATACATTGTACGCGGCGTGCACCACTGTTGTCTGCTACGTCGAGCATACTTTCGGTTTGAATCATTGCCCTACTCCAAAACCGAGCATCACCGGTCGCAATTTCGAAAGGCTCAAAGAGTACTCGAAATTGTCCGATGATGCAACAAGAACGTCTAATTACTCAGCAGCTGCTTCAACGACTTCCACTAAAGTCCAAGCTTTAGTTTTAGAAATTGGGCGGCTTTCTTTGATGGTCACTAAGTCGCCAGTTTTAGCAACATTGTTCTCATCATGAGCGTGTAATTTAGTTGAACGGCGGATTGATTTGCCGTACAACGGGTGTTGAACGCGGCGTTCAATAAGCACAACAATAGACTTGTCCATTTTGTCACTTACAACTTTGCCGGTTAACGTGCGGACTGTTTTTTCACTCATTGTCCGTTCCCCTGTTTTTCGGTAAGGAGTGTCTTGATACGAGCAATTGTCTTACGAGCAATTTGCACTTCATGCGATTTGCCTAATTGACCAGTTGCTTTCGCCATACGAAGACGGAATTGGTTAAGCTGTTGCTCATCAAGCAAAGCTTTCAACTCTTCTACCGACTTTTCACGTAGATCTTTAATTTTCATTACATCACCGTCCGAGTCACGATAGTGGTTTTAAACGGGAGTTTAGCAGCGGCTAAAGCAAAAGCTTCACGCGCCAACTCATCGCTAACACCTTCAATTTCGTACAGGATCTTACCTGGCTGGATCTGACAAACCCAGTATTCCACACTACCCTTACCTTTACCCATACGAACTTCTAATGGTTTTTCGGTAATTGGTTTGTCCGGGAATACGCGGATGAAGATTTTACCACCACGTTTAATACGACGGCTAATGGTACGACGTGCAGCTTCAATCTGACGCGCAGTCATACGACCACGTTCAGTTGCTTTAATTGCAATCGAACCAAATGATACTGTACTACCACGATGCGCTAGACCAGTGTTACGGCCTTTGTGCACTTTACGGAATTTGGTACGTTTAGGTTGCAACATGGATTATTCTCCCTTGTCAGCAGCACGGTCACCGCGACGACCACGACGCTCTTGACCTTCACCACGACCACGACCGCGTTTAGCTGGACGCTCTTCAGCAGGAGCAGGGTTCATGACTTGTTTCATGCCACCTAAAATCTCGCCACGGAAAATCCAAACTTTAACACCGATCGTACCGTATGTTGTTTCTGCACGCATAGTAGCATAGTCGATGTCAGCACGAAGTGTATGCAAAGGTACACGACCTTCACGATACCACTCAGTACGAGCGATCTCTGCACCACCTAAACGGCCAGAAACTTCAACTTTGATACCTTTAGCGCCAGCACGCATTGTGTTTTGAACCGCACGCTTCATAGCACGACGGAACATAACACGCTTTTCTAATTGAGAAGCAATTGCTTCAGCAACTAAACGTGCATCCAAGTCAGGGCGATCAATTTCATTGATGCTAACTTGAGCTGGAACACCCATAATGTTGGTGAGTTCGCGCTGTAATTTCTCAATATCTTCGCCTTTCTTACCGATCACGATACCAGGACGAGCAGTGCTAATTGTTACTTTAGCAGCACCTGTAGGACGTTCGATAAGAATATTGCTTACCATCGCATTCTTAAGTTTTTTAAGCAAAAACTCACGAACTTGAAGATCTTTAAGCAAGTATTCAGCGTATTGTTTCGGACTCGCATACCAGTTAGCGTTATGACGTTTCACAACACCTAGGCGGATACCGATTGGATGAACCTTCTGACCCATATCAAACCCCTACCTTAACGGTGATGTGACAAGTACGCTTAGTAATACGATCTGCACGGCCTTTAGCACGTGGCATAATACGTTTAAGGCTCATGCCTTCATCAACGTAAATCGTAGTTACTTTAAGGTCATCAACATCTAAGCTGTTGTTATGTTCAGCATTCGCGATTGCAGATTCAAGTGCTTTTTTAACGAGCACAGCTGCTTTCTTGTTGCTGAAGTTCAAAATGTCTATCGCACGTGCAACCGACTTACCACGGATCAAATCAGCAACTAAACGTGCTTTTTGTGCCGAGATAGCGGCACCGCGTAATTTAGCAGTTACTTCCATCATAGCACCTATTAACGTTTAGACTTCTTATCAACACCGTGACCACGATAGGTACGAGTTGGTGCGAATTCACCCAATTTATGACCAACCATGTGTTCAGTAACAATTACTGGAACGTGGTTACGGCCATTGTGAACAGAAATTGTTAAACCAACAAAGTCTGGAAGGATCATTGAACGACGTGACCATGTTTTGATCGGCTTACGGTTGTTAGCAGCAATCGCAGCTTCAACCTTAGCGAACAAATGCGCGTCGACGAATGGACCTTTTTTTAATGAACGAGGCATTATTCAGATTCCCTTACTTGACGCGACGGTCGCGAATAATCATCTTAGTCGTACGCTTATTGGTACGTGTCTTGTACCCTTTAGCTTTTTGACCCCATGGACTTACAGGTTGAATACCTTTACTACGTCCTTCACCACCACCGTGCGGGTGATCTACCGGGTTCATCGCCATACCACGAACGGTAGGACGAATACCACGCCAGCGCGCAGCACCAGCTTTACCCAATGAACGAAGGTTGCTTTCTTGGTTAGAAACTTCACCAATTACAGCACGACATTCAACGTGTACTTTACGCATTTCACCAGAACGTAAACGAACGATAGCGTAAGAACCATCACGACCCAACAACTGAACTGAAGTACCAGCAGAACGTGCTAATTGAGCACCTTTACCGATTTTAAGTTCAAGGTTGTGAAGCGTAGAACCGATTGGCATATTGCGAAGTGGCAAGCAGTTACCTGGACGAATTGGAGCATCGTTACCAGATTGTACTTTATCACCAGCACGTAAGCCTTTAGGTGCAATGATATAACGACGTTCACCATCAGCATATTTCAATAAAGCAATATGAGCTGTACGGTTAGGATCGTATTCGATGCGCTCTACAGTCGCTGGAATACCATCTTTGTTACGTTTAAAGTCAACAATACGGTAGTTTTGCTTATGACCACCACCCACGTGACGTGTAGTGATGTGACCATTATTATTACGACCACCAGTACGTTTTTTAGCTTCTACCAACGGTGCATAAGGAGCGCCTTTGTGAAGATGGTCATGAACCACTTTCTCTACAAAGCGACGTCCTGGAGACGTTGGCTTACATTTTTGAATTGGCATAATTCTCGTCCTTATTCCGCTGCGTTTTCAGCGGTATCGCCCAAGTCAGCCATTTCTACATCTTGGCCAGCTTTCAGGGTGACGTATGCTTTTTTCACATCAGAACGACGTCCTAATGTTTTACCAAAGCGTTTTGTTTTACCTTTAGTGATCGTTGTATTAACTTTTACAACTTCAACACCAAAGAGCTGCTCAACTGCTTTTTTGATTTCAAGTTTGTTTGCATTTAATGCAACTTTGAACACTTGAACACCAGCAGTATCACCTAAAACTTGTGCTTTTTCTGAGAATACTGGTCCTAATAGGACTTGATAGATACGTTCGTTGTTCATCCGAGTTCTACCTCAATTTTCTTAGCAGCAGCTACAGACATTACAACTTTATCAAATGCAATCAAGCTAACAGGATCAATAGCAGTAGCATCAACCACATCAACGTGTGGAAGGTTGCGAGCTGCAAGATACAAGTTCTCATCTACAGCATCTGTAATGATCAATGCACGAGTTGCATTCAAGTCTGTAAGTTTTGCAAGCAAGTCTTTAGTTTTTGGAGCTGCAACAGCAAACTCTTCAACTAATACAAGACGATCTTGGCGAACAAGTTCAGCTAAGATACATTGCATTGCACCGCGATACATCTTACGGTTTACTTTTTGAGACCAATCTTGTGGGCGAGCAGCAAAAGTTTTACCACCACCAACCCAGATCGGGCTACGAATAGAACCCGCACGAGCGCGACCAGTACCTTTTTGACGGAATGGTTTTTTACCACCGCCAGAAACGTCTGCACGTGATTTCTGAGCTTTCGAACCTTGACGACCACCAGCTAAGTAAGCTGTAACAACTTGGTGTACAAGCGCTTCGTTAAACTCACGTCCGAAAGCAACTTCAGACAATTCAACAGCAGAGCCGGAAACAGTTTTTAAATTCACAGTATTTCCCCTCAGGCCTTGATGGTAGGACGTACAATAACGTCACCATTCGTTGCACCAGGAACAGCACCTTTAACAACTAAAACAGAACGTTCAGCGTCAATAGATACAATTTCAAGACCTTGAACTGTTACGCGTTCATCACCTAAGTGACCAGCCATTTTCTTGCCTTTGAACACGCGACCAGGAGTCTGGTTTTGACCTGTAGAACCTAATACACGGTGAGATACAGAGTTACCATGAGTAGCATCTTGCGTACGGAAATTCCAACGCTTAACACCACCTTGGAAGCCTTTACCTTTTGATTGACCAGTTACGTCAACAATTTGACCAACTGTGAACAAATCAACACCGATAGAAGCACCAACTTCACGGCCTTCAAGCTCAGCTTCAGTAACACGGAACTCTTTAACCAGACGACCAGCAGCAACACCCGCTTTCGCGAAGTGGCCTTTCTGAGCGTTAGTTACGCGCGATTCGCGACGTTCACCAGTAGTTACTTGAATTGCTTGATAACCATCAGTTTCAAGTGTTTTGATTTGCGTAATGCGGTTTGGATCGACTTCGATCACTGTTACTGGAACAGAAACACCTGCTTCAGTAAAGATGCGAGTCATACCACATTTGCGACCGACTAAACCAATAGCCATGTGCATAAACCTCTAAAAAAGCGGCCTAATTAACTTAGAGTTAATTAACCGAAAGCCTTAACCCAAAGCGATCTGAACATCAACACCAGCAGCAAGATCTAACTTCATCAATGCATCAACAGTTTTATCTGTAGGTTGAACGATGTCGATCAAACGTTTATAAGTGCGGATTTCGTACTGATCACGAGCGTCTTTGTTGACGTGTGGTGAAGTAAGAACGTTGAAGCGTTCGATGCGAGTAGGCATCGGGATTGGACCACACACTTGTGCGCCAGTACGCTTAGCGGTTTCTACGATCTCTTGAGCAGATTGATCAATCAGGCGATGATCAAAAGACTTCAAACGGATACGAATTCTCTGGTTAGACATACCAGTAAACTCCAAGCCAAAAATATAAAGAATCACCCATGACGCACCTCACCTTACTGGCAAGTGTCAAGGGCAGTGAAAATCACTAAGGTCATGATCGATGCCACGACTGTAATGCGTTAACTACTTTCTTCGTAGTGAACGCCCTCCATTTGAGGGTCGCCCATTATAACGATTGTTTAAGTCTTATGCAATTCTTCTTTTATTTTTTTAGTTTTATAGTTGATTAAGCATTCACCACATACTCTATTGCTCGATTTAGTAATTGATTACCCTGTTCAAACTTACTTTTAATCGTTTTTTTTAATTCTGCGATTGGCTGAACATATTCACCATTAAATACCGCACTATCTTCTTCATTTTCAATCAATAATTGCAAAGCATGTGGTGTCATTTCTGGATGAAACTGAAAACCCAGAACATTCCGCCCGATCTGATAAAGCTGATTACGGCACACCCTGTTTTCTGCTAGACGCACACCACCTTTGGGGATTTCAAAGGTTTCACTATGCCACTGCATAATGTTAATTTTTTCTGGTATTTGAAAGTAATTTTCGGGTACCTGTGAAACACGAACTACGTCCATCCAACCTAATTCTTGATGTTGATTTCGACTCACAGATGCGCCGAGTGCATTCGCAATCAGTTGCCCCCCTAAACATAAACCAATTGCAGGTTTACCCGCAGAGAGATAACGTCTTAACCATCTTTTTTCCAATTTTAACCAAGGATAATTTGCTTCGTCATTCACACTCATGGTTCCCCCCATAATGATCAGCAAATCAACTTCATCAATATTAGGTAGGGCCTCCAATTCAAGAGATAAATCAACGGGTAAAGCAAAGAACTCTGTGGCGGTAATTTTTGCTTGATGTGCCTTTAAATAGTCATAGCAACTGCCAAAACCCTCGCCTGCAATGTGCTGAAAATAATGCACTCTTAAATGCGACTTCATGCGCGTAAACCTATTGTAGTTAGAATGATAATTAGTCTTAGCAAAAATAAAGCCAGTTTTGACTAAAAGCTTTGATTCGTAACGATTCTGTACAAAATATGCAAATGACTAGCAGGATTCGATATTTTCTCTTAACCTAAATCATTCTATTGATTTAATGTTGCCCCATGACTAAACAAAATAGCTTACAAACCACACTCATTCATGCACCACGCCAAGCTCCCCAATACATAGAAACGATTCAACCTCCCCTATTTCGTGCATCAACGATTATTTTTAAAACAACAGCGCACCTTTTTGATCGCCACTGGACTGACCCTTATGATTATAGTTATGGCACACACGGTACACCGACCACGTTTACATTAGGAGATAATATTGCTCGAATTGAAGGTGGAAATTATTGTTTACTTGCACCCAGTGGCTTATCTGCAATCAATTTAGTAAATAGTACTTTTTTAAGCTCAGGGGATGAAGTTTGGGTTGCAGACAATATTTATGGCCCAAATCTGGAACACTTAAAGAATCTGCAAGACCGCTACGGCATTCACGTCAAAATCTACAACCCAATTGATGCAAATAGCTTCCAACCAACTGAAAAAGCTAAATTAATTTGGATAGAGGCGGCAGGTTCTGTCACTTTAGAATTTCCCGACCTCAAAAATCTGGTTAAAAAAGCACAGCAAGCGAAGGTTCTCACTGCATTGGATAATACATGGGGTGCAGGGCTAGCTTTTAATGCATTTGATTTTTCAGATGAGCATTTGTCTGTGGACATCACTATACATGCACTCACCAAATACCCAAGCGGTGGTGGCGATATTTTAATGGGTTCAGTGGTTACACGAGATCCGCAATTACATCATAAACTGTACCGTATGCATGCAACCCAAGGGATCTGTGTTTCAGGCGATGATACCGCACAAATTCAACGCAGCTTGGCTCATATGCCACTTCGTTATGAACAACAATCTAACAGTGCAATAGCAGTGCTTGATTGGCTAAAGCAACAATCTCAATTTTGCCAAGTTTTACATCCAAGTGATGCCAACTCAGCAGGCCATTTATTTTGGCAGCAAGTCTGTGAAACAGGAAAAAGCGCAGGTTTAGTCAGTGTCATTTTCAAACCTGAATATGATCTCGCAGCGATTCGAAAATTCTGCGATAGCTTAAACTTATTTAAGTTGGGATTCAGTTGGGGCGGCCCTGTCAGCCTTGTTATGCTTTATGATTTAAAACAGATGCGAGAACTAGAAAATACACATTTACAACAAGGTTTATTGGTTCGCTTCTGCATAGGACTAGAACATCCAAACGATTTAATCCAAGATATTCAAAACGCACTAAAACAACTCGAATGAAATAAAGCATAGGTGAAGAATGAATACAGCCATTATTATTGCAAAAAAAACCACAGATACAACGCAAGATATTGTTTTACATTCTCAATTTGCAAACCGCCACGGTTTAATTGCAGGTGCGACAGGCACAGGTAAAACAGTGACTCTGAAGGTATTAGCCGAAAGTTTCTCACGGCTGGGCGTACCTGTCTTTTTGGCAGATGCTAAAGGTGATGTCTCTAGTTTGGCTAAAGCAGGAAGTAGCAACCCCAAATTTGATGAGCGTTTAAAAAACTTACAACTTGAACCCATTTCATTTGCTGCTTCCCCTGTTATTTTTTGGGATTTATTTGGACAACAAGGTCATCCTATTCGTACCACAATTTCAGAAATTGGTCCGTTACTTTTGGCACAAATGCTCAATCTGAATGACACACAAGAAGGCGTTCTTTCGGCCGTTTTCCGCGTTGCAGATGATCAAGGGCTTTTATTAATTGATTTCAAAGACCTTAAAGCCATGCTGACCTATGTCAGCGAAAATACAGCCGAATTAAAAGCTGAATATGGCAACCTTTCTCCAGCTAGTCTTGGGGCGATTCAACGTAATTTATTGGCTTTAGGTGATCAAGGTGGAGAGCAATTTTTTGGTGAGCCTAGCCTGAATATTCTCGACTTTATTCAGACCGATACCAATGGTCATGGCTATATCAATATCTTAGCTGCCGACAAGTTGATGAATACCCCGAAGCTTTATGCCACATTCCTGTTATGGATGCTTTCTGAGCTATTTGAGCAGCTCCCAGAAGTTGGCGATATGGATAAGCCGAAACTGGTGTTCTTCTTCGATGAGGCTCATTTGTTATTTGATAATGCCAGTCCAGCATTGCAACAGAAAATCGAACAGGTAGTTCGCCTGATTCGCTCTAAAGGTGTGGGGATTTATTTTATTACACAAAATCCACTGGATTTACCAGAAAGTGTCTTAGGGCAATTAGGCAACCGTGTGCAACATGCCTTACGTGCATTTACTCCAAAAGATCAAAAGGTGGTCAAAACCGCAGCGGATACCTTTCGAGCCAATCCTGATTTTAAGGTTGATCAAGCGATTACCGAACTAGCTGTAGGTGAGGCTTTGATTAGTTGTTTGGATGAACAAGGCACCCCTCAGATTGTTGAACGCGGTTGGGTGATGCCCCCTTACTCCTCTTTTAGCCCAATCACTCCTGAAGAACGACAGGTGATGATGGGGCAAAGTATTGTTGCAGGTGTTTATGATCAAGCTGTGGATCGTGATAGTGCTTATGAAATGCTGCAAAAGAAAGTGCTACAACAGTCTCAACAAAAACAGGCAGATGAATTAGAAAAGCAGCAAAGCAAAGAACAAGATGCTTTAGCCAAACAACAGGCGAAAGAACAAGAACGCTTTGCGAAAGAGCAGCAAAAAGCCGCAGAGAAAGCACAACGAGATCGCGAAAAACTCACCCAAGATATTGTGGGAACTTTTGCAAAAAGTGCGGCTCGGAGCTTGGGCGGCTCTACAGGTCAAAAGATCGTTCGCGGTTTACTTGGCTCATTATTTGGCAAATAAAAATCTTTATTATGTTAAAAAACAGGGAATAATCATTTATCCCCTATTTTTTTTATGGTTTAATCAAAACTGATCTTGCAAATAAATTTTATAAGGTATATTTTAAATATATCTTATAAATGATAGCCAAGAGAGATCACCCATGACTCCGCAGCAAATTGACCTTGTAAAAGCAACTGTACCTGTACTCCGTGAAAATGGTGTGGCACTCACGGGTTACTTTTACAACCGTATGTTAGGTAATAACCCCGAATTAAAAGAAACCTTCAATATGGGACATCAACGTAGTGGTGCACAAGCACAAGCACTTGCGGGTGCTGTACTAGCTTATGCGGAAAATATTGAAGATCCTTCTGTACTTTTACCTGTGGTCGAATTGATTGCACACAAACATGTGAGCTTGAATATTCAATCACCTGATTACAGTATTGTGGGTGAGAACTTACTGCACTCTATCAGTGAAGTACTGAATATCTCGATGGAAGATCCATTGATTGGTGCATGGGCTGCCGCTTATGGTCAATTAGCTGACTTATTTATTAGCACTGAAAAAGCGATCTATGATCAACATCAACAAACCAAAGGCAGTTGGTTAGGTTGGCGCAATTTCAAAATTGCCAAAAAAGTCGTTGAAAGCGATGAAATTACTTCATTCTATTTAGCTCCTGTGGATGGCGGTGAATTACCTAAATATGAAGCAGGTCAATACATTTCAGTCCGTGTATTTGTTGAGGAACTAGGTTTAAGACAGCCACGTCAATACACGCTTTCAACGAGCCCTCAAGCAGATTACTTACGTATTTCAGTCAAGCGTGAAGATGAAAAAGGTGATTTGGCAGGTGGCTGGGTATCTAGTACGTTGCATGGTTTGGCTGAGGGTTCAGAAATTGAAGTTTCTGCACCAACAGGTAACTTCTATTTAATTGATAGCAGCAAACGTAATGTATTTATTAGTGGTGGTGTTGGCTTAACGCCAATGATTGCAATGCTGAATCAATTGGTGACAGAAGATATGCCTCAGCCTGTCAGCTTTATTCATGCCTGCCGTAGCAGTCAGGTGCATGCCATGAAAAAGCATATCCATGAACTAAAAGCAAAGTATCCACGTCTGAGCACATTCACTGCTTATGAGTTTCCACATGAAAGTGATGTGCTAGGTGAAGATTATGACGTTGCTGGCCGTCTGGATTTAGCAGCGATGGATGCCGCTTTACTGCCAATCAATGCAGACTATTATCTGTGTGGTCCAATGCCATTTATGGCGGAACAGCATAAGGCACTGGTTGCCCGTGGTATTCCTGCCGAAAACATTCATAGCGAAGCATTCGGTACGGGTGGCGTAAAACTCAACTAATCGGTGCTGCGTTTTGCATAGGGCTAGTCTATGTTAGACTAGCCCTTTCTGTTTAAAGCAATAGATTGAGTGAAAACCCATGCAACTCAATAAGTTTACTGATTATGCACTCAGAATCTTAATGTATGTCGCTCGTCCGAGTGATGTACCGTATACGATTGCAGATATTGCACGGGACTTGCATGTATCCCAAAACCATTTAGTGAAAATCGTTCACTTCATGGGAAAACAGCATTGGATTGTAACGATTCGCGGCAAAGGCGGTGGACTTCGTTTAAATCCAGAAGCCAAAAGTTTAAAACTAGGTGAAATTGTTCGTATCCTACAAGGCAATCATCAAATCGTAGAATGTAATACGCCACCTTGTGTTTTGCGCTCTCATTGCGGACTTAAAAGTATTTTGGATCAAGCTTTAGAATGTTTTTATCAAAGCCTTGATCAATATACGCTTGGAGAAGTGGTGCAATATGGCATTCTTCCCTCTTCTACAAATTCAAATATTGACTTTTTACAACTCGTTCAAAAAGCCTAAACATCAAGATTCGCACGAATCTCTCACATCCTTTATAATAGTCGTTGCTATTTCAATTCAAAAAGTAAGCTTCTATGCGTCGTAGTGAAAAATCGAAAGACACCAAAGCCAAACTCGCACCTAAACAAAAAATCAGTTATGAAAAAAAGACTGATCCTGCTGTAACCGCGTATGCAGTGCAGTCTTTGACTTGGTTACGCCAAGCTGAATTTTTGATGAGTGCGCCTAAACTGGATTTGTGCGTAGAAGATACAGGTTATGAAATCGCATTTGCAGGTCGTTCCAATGCAGGAAAATCGAGTGCAATTAATGCTTTAACTAATCAAAAGCAACTCGCACGCGCTTCAAAAAGACCAGGCCGCACGCAAATGATTAACTTTTTTAGCTTAGGTAATCCAGATCAACGTTTGGTCGATTTGCCAGGTTATGGTTATGCAGCCGTCCCTGAAGCCATGAAAATCGTATGGCAGAAAGAACTTGAGAACTACCTAATCCATCGTAAAAGCTTACAAGGCTTAGTACTGTTAATGGACATCCGCCATCCATTACAACACTTTGACTTAATGATGCTGGAATGGGCACATTCACGCCATTTGTTTGTGCATATCCTACTTACTAAAGCCGATAAATTAAACCGTGGCCCTGCCAATAAAGTACTATTAGAAATTAAGCAGCAGTTGAAGAAAATGAAACTTGATTTCTCGATTCAATTATTCTCTTCACTCAATCGAATTGGTTTAGAAGAATTGGCAAGCGTCATGGGTGGCCGTTTAAATTTCACACTTGATCAACCAGCAGAATTTGACCTTGATCAGATCCCAGAAGCTTCAGAAGTAGACGTCGAAGAATAAATAATGCATTTTATGCAACTTGATGCATTAAATTAATTTCTAATTGTCCCGAATTGCTAAACACAAACACTAGGTAGTTTTCATATACTGCTTAGTGTTGTTTCATTGCACTATCGATTAGGACTAAACGATGAAATTACTATCATTTATGAAGAACAAAGTGCTTGGTTCTTCGATTGACTATAAAATTCTCCCACGCAAAGTGAAGTTTGACTGGAAAAAAACACCAGTGGATTGGATTCCAAACCAGCCTTATGCCAGTTATTTTATTAATGAAATTAACAATATTTTGCCTGCTGGTGAGTTTTGGTTCTGCCGCTTATACAACAAAGTTCTTCCAGAAATTACTGATGAAAAATTAAAACAAGACGTTCAAGCATTTATTCGCCAAGAAGCGATGCATGCGGTTGCACATACGTCTGCGAACAAAGAATATCTTAGCCAACGTAATATTGATATTCAGCGTAATCTCGATATTATGGATTTCTTATTTAATAAAGCTTTAGCGGATCAGCCTTTTGGTAAAGAAGTTCCTAAAATACTTGACCATCAATGGGATTTGTTCCGTCTAGGCATCATTGCAACAGTTGAACACATGACTTGTGTATTGGGTAAATACGCACTGTATAACAAACGTTGGGAAGAGCTCGGTGCCGATCCTGAAATGATTGATCTGATTAAATGGCATGGTTCTGAAGAAATCGAACATCGTACCGTTGCCTTTGATCTATATCGTCATTTAGGTGGTGGTTATATTGCACGTTATTACATGAGCGTCGCTGTAATCGTGGGTGTACTTGGTTTATGGGTTGATGGCGCGGCACATATCATGGGGCAAGATCCTCGTTTTGCCGACAAAAAACCGAGCTTATTTAGACCATGGGTTTGGATGGAATGGTACAAAATTGGTCGTCAAGATAATCAGGTTTTACCAAATCCAATTTGGTTGGTCGCTCAACAAATCAACTATCTCTTGCCTTGGTATAATCCTGTGAAAGAAGGTAATACTCAAGATGCGGTGAATTATTTAAATAATTCACCGGCAGCAAAACGCGCTTTACAACAAGCTGCATAAGCATTTCAATAAAAAAAGCAGGAGTCTTCTCCTGCTTTTTTTATTTCTTAAATCGCATCAACTTGATTCAACTTCTGCTTGCTTAGCATAACGATCAACAACAACACTGATCATCATATCGCCCTGTACATTGACCACAGTACGCACTGTATCCAGCACACGGTCAATTGGCAGTAAAATCGCAATCGCTTCCGCAGGCAAACCAACTGATTGTAAAACCATAATCATGGTCACCATACCTGCGCTGGGAATACCTGGTGCTCCCAATGAAGCAATCATGGCAGTTAAACATACGATAATTTGCTGTGTTAAGCTCAAGTCCAAGCCCATCAAATTTGCAATAAACAAAGCAGCGGCTGCCTCATAAAGTGCAGTACCATCCATATTTAATTGTGTTCCTAAAGGAATCACAAATCCTGCCGTCTGTGGTCGCACACCTAAATTTTCTTGTGCACATTTCATACTGAGTGGCATCGTCGCGGAACTTGAACTAGTCGCAAATGCAGTGACCAAAGCTGTGCGTGCACCTTTAAAGAAAGTGATTGGATTCATTTTTCCAAAAATCCAAAGTAATGCCGGCAAAACAACAGCACCGTGAAAAATCGTTGTTCCTGTGACAACCATTGCGAATTCCACTAAACGACTTAACACGGAAAGATCTTCAGTCGCAATCAATTTAGCAAGCAATGCAAAAATACCGATTGGGGCTAGCTTCATCACCCAACCCACAAGCATCATCATCATGACAAAGAATTGTTGGCAGGTATTGCGAACCAAACTAAAGCTTTCACCCCCTTTGACTAATGCGACTCCAAGGAATAACGCAAAGACCACAACTGCAAGTACATTACCCTCATTAAATGCTTTAAAAGGATTGATCAAGGTATTTTGGATAAAACTGGTCAGAAAACTTGAAGGCGTCAGCGTATCTGGCGTCTGATGGTTTTGCATGGCTTCTTGGAAGATTTGAATATCTACGCCTTTGCCCACTTCAAATAGATGTGCACAACTAATCCCTAAAATCAAAGCTAAGGTTGTCGTCGTGAGGCAGCTTAATGCTGTAATTTTCCAAACTCGTCCAAATTGTCCACCAGCCTGTAAATTTGAAACACCTACAACGATCGAACTAAAAATAAGTGGGATGAGCAACATTTTTAGTAAACCAATAAAAATACTGCTTAAAATCCCTAGCCCATACAAACTATGTTCAGCAAAACTAGTCTGCGGATATAAGGTTAAGAAGAACCCATATATAACACCCAGTACAGCTGCGATTAGAATTTGTGTATTTAAATTCATTCTGATTAATAAAATATTTTAGCTTGTGGGTACTATGGCACGCCCATATTGAAGAATCGAGCAATTTTTTGTCACAACCTTATGACAAAAAAAGCCATCTAAACAATGGCTTTAATTTGAGTTTTTCAAATCTAATTTTACTGGGTTTCAATTTCTCTCAATCGAATTAGACCTTCTTGCACAGTGCTACATACCAGCTGACCATTCTGCCACATGCGTCCAAAATTCAGACCACGTGAACTGGCACTAATCGTTGCTTCCATATCGTAAAGCATCCAATCATCAGCACGTAACGGGCGATGGAAGTAAATGGTATGATCAATACTTGCACATTGTAAATTTGGCGAAATCCAAGATAACCCGTGTGGACGCAGTGCTGTAGTCATCAAAGTAAAGTCTGAATAAAACGCAACGATGGCTTGATGTAATGAAACGTCATCAACATTTTCTGCAATACGATCATGGGTACGAATGTAGTGCGCATAATATGGTGCTTCAGGCTGCGGCTGAAAAGGATTAACTGGTCGAGTTGGTCTGATTTCCACATGACGTTCGCGCATAAAACTCGTACGTGCATTTTCTGGAACGAAATTAAGCATACTTTCTTTTAATTCTTTCTCAGACTTCAGCTCTTCAGGACTCGGATACTCTGGTTCTTTATGTTGATAATTTAAGCCTTCTTCTGGATTGGCAAAAGATACCATCGCCGAGAAAATTGTACGTCCATGTTGGATTGCACGCACTTGTCGACTTGCAAAACTTTTACCATCTCGCAATGGATCAACTTCATAAATGATCGGTGCATCGACATCACCACCATATAAAAAATAAGCATGCAACGAATGTGCTGGACGGTTTGTGGTATATGACGCCGCTCTTAATGCTTGTCCAAGAACTTGCCCACCGAATACTCGTTTCCCAACCAAATTGCGACTGTTGCCTCGGAAAATATGTTCTTCCAACTTTTCCAAAGTCAAAAGTTCAACCAGTTCTTGAGTTAACGCATTCATGTAATAGCCTTCCAACATCAATGAGGAGAGATCAACTAATCCATTCAGGATTGATCATTTCGATTGTGCCACAAATTCCAATAAATATGCTCAGGATAAAATGATTCATCCGTCACATTAATCTTTATTTATAACCGCTAAAAATACGATTTTTAACGATAAAATCTACCAAATACGCTATATTTTGTCAGAAAATAACATATCGTTTCATGACAGAATATCGCAGAATGTCGTGTTGACGTTTGTGTTCATCGAGCTATGCCGTACGCTGTGGTTTTACGGCACTATAACAACGCCTCATGCTCAAGGTTATCATTTAGGAGTCTGTAATGTCCAAGACTGGATTTGGTCAAATGTATCGCCAACTTTCGAGTAAGTTACTTGACCTTGTGGTCACTCCACATGTTCTTGGTGAAGTTCCTACAGAATCAACAACAACTGAGCAAAGCACACCAGATTCAAATAAAGTGATTTGCTATGTACTACAAAATTATTCACGTAGTAATGCTTTGGTAGTTGATGGTGAAACGCGTCGCCTTCATCTTAAGCCAGCTTTGGATGCCATGAGTTTTGGAACTTATCACGAAAAAAACTCGATTCTATTTTTACATCAGAATGAAAATAACTTTTTTAATACTCAAACATATCCCCCACGCCTTCTACAGTTGATCGAAGCATTAGAACAAAATCAAGAAGTAGATGTTCAATTAGTTCCCGTTACAGTACTTTGGGGACGCTCACCTGATAAAGAAGATTCATGGTTTAAATTATTATTTTCTGATACTTGGGCAACACCAGGTACTGTTAAACAACTCATGAATATTGGCTTACATGGGCGTGATTCATATTTAGAATTCCATGAGCCTCAATCTCTACGTGAATTGGTAGATTATGCCAAGAGACATCATCCAAACATCTCTCCTGCCACGTATATCGCAAGTTCACTAGATGGCTACCTAGACCAGCAACGCGAAGTGGTACTTGGGCCTGACTTGTCAGACCGCCGCAACGTGATGCAGTCTGTCATTAAGGCACCCGATGTACAGGATGCCATTCGCCGTGAAAGCATTCAGCATAAAATCAGCATGCTTGAGGCAGAACGCCGCGCAATTGGCTATGTCAATGAAATCGTTTCTGATTATTCAGCGTCAGCAGTACGCTTCGCAGATATGGCTTTAACACGATTATGGACACAACTGTATGACGGCGTTGAAGTTCATAATTTCAGTACAGTTCGCGAACTTGCGAAAGACTATGAGATTATTTACACACCCTGCCACCGTAGCCATATTGACTATTTATTACTGTCTTATGTGATTTACAAACGTGGCTTGATGATTCCATATATCGCTGCGGGTGATAACCTAAACCTACCTTTTGTAGGTCAGTTATTACGTGGAGGTGGTGCATTTTTCATACGCCGATCTTTCCGCGGAAATGCACTATATACATCTGTATTCAAAGAATATTTATACAGCATTCTATCACGCAATACGCCTATCGAGTACTTCATTGAAGGTGGTCGTTCACGTACTGGTCGCTTGCTACCACCGAAGACAGGTATGCTTGCAATGACCGTACATGGTCATTTACGTGGTCGTGCTAAGCCAATCGTATTCTTACCGACGTATATTGGGTATGAGCGCTTGATGGAAGGCTCAACTTATGTAGGTGAAATGCAAGGTAAGCCAAAAGAAGCAGAATCAATTTTCGGTATCCTCAAAACTTTACGTAAAATTGAAAGAATTTTTGGCAAGGTACACGTTAACTTTGGCGAACCTGTTTTCCTCGATGATATTTTAAAGCAGCATAATGCGGATAAAATTCAAATCGAAAAAAATGATGCGCCAATTCCAGCTGAAGTATCGAATGTTGTTTCAAGCTCAGCTAATGTTATTTTAGAAAATATTAATCGCGCAGTGGTCATCAACCCTGTTTCATTATTATCTTTGATCTTATTAGCAACACCAAAACATACATTAGATGAAGAAATCTGTGCGAAACAACTTGATATTTATCGTGATTTAGCGACTCAACAACCGTATGACGAACGCACACAAGTCACTTCTTTATCAGGTAAAGAAATCATTGCTTATGGTTTAAAGCTCAAACTGATCAAACGTGTGCAGCATGTTCTAGGTGATATTATTGCCATAGAAGACAATCAAGCCGTTTTATTAACCTATTTCCGTAACAACATCTTACATGCTTTTGTCTTACCATCACTGGTTGCATCATTGGTTGAACATAACGGTAAGATTAATAAAACAGATTTAAGCAATGTGATTCGTACATTGTATCCATTCTTAAAAGCTGAATTATTCATGAAGTGGAAAGCTTCTGAATTGCAACAGCACATTGATAACTATATCAATGCACTTGTTAAAATTGGTCTAATTTTCCAAGATCATGATGGCAACTTATTTAGCCCAACACCAAACAGTGAAGAACATCAGAAACTTTTGACTTTAGGCATGCCAGTTAAACAAAGCTTAGAGCGTTATTACATGACGCTTGCACTGATCACCCAACGTGGTTCTGGCAACATTTCAACCAAACAAGTCGAAGAGTTAAGTCACTTATTAGGTCAGCGCCTATCTGTACTATATGAATTTAACTCACCTGAGTTCTTTGATAAGTCTTTATTCCAGAGCTTTATTAAGGTTCTAACACAACAAAATTACATTCGTAATAATGAACATGGTTTCATTGAATATGATGATAATTTCAGTGAAATGGCCGCAGGTGCACAGTTGGTACTGGATGAGGCGACCTTGCAAATGTTGCAACACATTACAACATTTACAGATAAAGAACTTGCAACCGCTTTAGAAGCAATGGCTTCTCAACAGGCAAAACGTCGTTTAAAACGCAAGAAAGCTTAATGTTTCGGTATTCACTTTTGATGGGTTAGTCAAAAAAATTGGCTAACCCAATTTATTTGCGGCATTCTAAATATTTCGGATCATCTAGACATCTGAGTCGTTTGATTAGCTCGACAAAATAGGCATCGTAGTAACCTGAACCCACATAACGATTACGAATCTTAGCAACCAGCGCCTCATAGCCCTGCTTTTCATAACCCGAAATATCAGCCCAATAATACGCTGGTAAATGATTTTCCCATTGAATTGCTTGTGCAGCTAAAACATTACTATTTTTTACAAACCAAGTTCGGATTTGGTGTCCAAAACCATTGGGATACGCTTGAGGTCGAATCACAATATTAATTGCGAAATACGCGACTGGAAAATTGACAACTTGGGTCGATTCACCAAACTCTTTTTTCAAGTTATAAGGTAATACGCCATACGCTGGTGCAGCCAATATATCGATCTTCTTTTGCTTGAAAGAATCAACTGCCGTAGCAAAATCCACATAAACAGGTTTTGCCGATACACTTTGTACCAATGCCAATTGAGGCGGATTATTTTCCAAAATACCAATGGTCTTATTCTTTAATTGTGAAACTTTCCTGATCTGCTGAGTATTCATGGTCATATATGCCGTGCCAATTGGAATCATGCCTAGCACTTCATAATTTTGATCTAGCATACGTTTTTCGACATTTGGATTGGTCAATAACTGCAACAACATACGTGCAACACGATTGTTTGAAATCAAACCAATTCCACTGGTACTTCCCATAAAATGGTTGTAACGATAGGTATGAAAATTAGATGCCACTAAACCTGAACATTTATTTTGATCAAATGCCTGAATCGCATTTTTTTCATCCTTAAAAGTATCAAACTTTAACTGAGTTTTATGTTGAAGTGCATAGAGACGAATATCTTGTAAACGACGACTAATATCGCCCTGAGTGCCCAATGGATCAAACACACACCATGTTTGTGCGCCCGCCCAACTTGTTGTTGCTACCAACCCCAGCATCATGGTAAAAATTATTTTTCTCATACCCACCCCTTAATGCCTCATCACAAACCATGTGCACAACTCAGGCAGTTCCTTTACGGCGTCTGTTGGTATTTTATCATCAAAATCTATACCAACTATTCAAATTGTCTTGCAGTTTAATCTAATTACTTTTCATTATCATGTACCGACAACAGCGTCTGATAGTCATTAAAGCAAATCTGATGTTCAAATTTAAATCCCGTTTGTGGCAATCGAGTTGCATAAATTCGCTTCCCAGTTACTTGCTCAGACAAAAGTTGCAACTGAGGCAAGTTTAAATATTGTTGAAACCAACTTAATATTTCATGCATGGGTAAAGGATTGTTATTACTGATGATATAACTTGATTCAACAACATCTATAACAGCTAATAATGCTAAAAACTTGGCTAAATCATCGATATGAATTCGATTACTAAAATGTATCGTTGGATAAGTCAGTGTTTGTTCAGCAAGCTTTTTTAAACGAGCAATTGAGGTCCCATAAATTCCTGCTGGTCGGACAATAATGCTCTGATGTGGATAATGTGATTGCCACAACAACTCCATCTTCCGAAGCAGATGTCCCTGCTCATCGATGGGTTGAATGAATGATTCATCATCGATTCGCTCCCCTGCATTTTCACCATAGACTCGTGTCGAAGAAACGATGATGATACGTCGAACAGGATGATTTTTGAGAGCGTTAGCGATCGGTTCAACGCTATCAACATAGGTTTGTTGATATGCTTCTATGCCGCTCTGCGAAGGTGCAAGAATGACATAAACCAAATCAATTGGATCAAGCTGAGCCAAATCTAAATAATGTATATCTTGAATATAGTGTCTTGCATAACAATCCATTTTTGGACTACGGCTAATTGTGCTAATGTGGTGACCTTGCTCAAATAAGTGTTTAGCAACGCGCTGAGATGTTTTACCATAACCAATAAATAAAATATGCATATACACCCTTGAATAGAGATGACTTCAGTTCAGCAATTACAAGGTGTTGGTGCCGCCGCAGCAACCCTATTAGAAAAGCTTCATATTTTTAGCACGGATGATTTGCTGTTTCATCTTCCTCGTGACTATGAAGATCGTAGCACCATTATTCCAATGAATCAGCTGGTTGTTGGACGAAGTTATTTGCTCGAAGGTGAGGTTCGATCCGTAGATTTTCCTCCGGGCAAAAAGAAATCACTTGCAGCCTTATTACAAGATGATTTTGGCAAGGTCACTTTACGGTTTTATCATATTTATAAGGGATTAACTGATCGCATCAAAATGGGACAACAGCTCCGAATATTCGGTGAAGTTCGTGTTGGAGCACGCGGTCTTGAAATGTATCATCCAGAAATACAAGTCATCCAACAGCATACGCCGTTACCCAAAACCCAACTCACGGCCATTTATCCTAGCACTGAAGGTCTGACGCAGCCTAAATTACGTGAATATGTTCGTCAGGCGTTACAACATCATAGCGATGACTTGGCTGAGTTATTACCGACTAAATACAGCAACGGCTATGAACTGAAACAAGCATTAGAATATATTCATGAGCCACCTGTTGATGCCAACATGCAACAACTCAATCAAGGTTCGCATCCTGCCCAACAACGATTAATTTTTGAAGAGCTAGTCGCCCATCAAATTAGCCTATTAACACGCCGTGCCTATATCCGCCAAATTGCTGCACCTCGTTTTGATAGCAGTAAAATCTTGGCTAAGGCATTATTAGATGATCTTCCTTTTCAAATGACCAATGCACAAAAACGAGTTTCTAAGGAAATCTTGCAAGATCTCAAGCAAAATCAACCGATGCTCCGCTTAGTCCAAGGTGATGTAGGAGCAGGTAAAACACTCGTTGCAGCAATTGCAGCCTGCCATGCACTAGAAGCAGACTGGCAAGTTGCACTGATGGCACCGACTGAGATCTTAGCAGAACAACATTATTTAAATTTTAAACGCTGGTTTGAGCCACTGGGCATCCAAGTGGCATGGCTTTCAGGCAAACAAAAAGGCAAAGCACGTACACAAGCTGAACAACAAATTAAACAAGGACATGCACAACTTATTGTCGGTACGCATGCTTTATTCCAAGATGCCGTGGAATTTTCTAAACTAGGCTTGGTTATTATTGATGAACAACATCGTTTCGGGGTCGATCAACGCCTTGCTTTAAGAAATAAAGGCGCTAATCAATTTACACCACATCAATTGGTGATGACAGCAACCCCGATTCCTCGCACACTCGCGATGAGTGCTTATGGTGATTTAGATACTTCAATTATTGACGAGCTCCCCCCGGGACGCACCCCAATTCAAACCGTAACAATTCCTTTAGATCGCCGTGAACAAGTCCTGCAACGGATTGCCAGCAACTGTCGTGAAGGTAAACAAGCATATTGGGTCTGCACCTTAGTGGAACAATCTGAAACCCTAGATGCTCAAGCCGCCGAAGCCACCTATCAAGAAATTAAGGAACGCTTTCCAGACATCAATATTGGTCTGGTCCACGGCAAAATGAAAGCAGATGAAAAACAAGCGGTCATGCAAGCCTTTAAAGATAATCAATCACAACTGTTAATTGCCACCACAGTGATTGAGGTTGGGGTCGATGTACCCAATGCCTCCATCATGGTCATTGAAAATGCTGAACGTTTGGGTCTCTCGCAATTGCACCAACTTCGAGGGCGTGTTGGGCGTGGTGCTACCGCTAGTTTTTGCGCTCTACTCTACAAAGTACCTTTGTCTCAAAATGGTCAGGAGCGACTGTCTATTTTACGAGAAAGTAATGATGGTTTCGTAATTGCTGAAAAAGATTTGGAAATACGCGGTCCAGGTGAACTCTTAGGAACAAAACAAACTGGGGATATGGGCTTCCGTGTGGCACGTTTAGAACGTGATGATCATTTACTCACACAAGCCCATTATGTGGCTGAACAAATTCTAAAAGATTATCCACAGCATGCTGATGGACTATTAAAACGCTGGCTACCTGAAGCCCCAAGATACGCCTATGTTTAAATTAATTCAAACATCAGCAAAACAAATCTTTGATTATCTAACGCCATGTATCCTGTGTGATATTGGGATTAGGAAGCAATACGGAGTATGTCAAAGTTGTTGGAATCAGCTACCTTGGTTAAAACAATCCATTCAACGTAATCAGCAACAAATATTCGTTGTATGCCATTATCAATATCCGATTGATCGCATCATTCAGCAATTTAAATATGAACAAAAACTGCATCATCAACGACTACTTGAAGGACTGCTACAACAACTCAAGCTTCCTAAAGTACATGCCATCGTTCCAATGCCGATTTCAACTGATCGATTAGTTGAACGAGGTTTCAACCAAACGCTGTTGCTAGCCCAAGCACTTAGTAAAAGCTTAAATATCCCTATCTGGCAACCTGTACAACGCTTGAATCAACACTCGCAAAAAGGCTTATCGCGCATCGAAAGACTAGAAAATATTGAACAGCAATTTGTGGCTGCGCCGCCCAATCATCTTCGTTATCGCAAAGTCTTGATCGTCGATGATGTCGTCACAACGGGCAGTTCAATTACCGCCTTATCTCAAGTCTTGCAACAACTTGGCTGCCAACAGGTTTATAGTATTTGTTTAGCAGCCCCTATTCGTAATAATGCTAGTTCTCTAAATTTTGCTGACACCATGGAATCACCACGTGTTGAGTAAGAGGTGCAAGTAAAGTGACTTGATCTTCCAAATCAATCCATTTCATCTCCGCAATTTCCGCAGCGATACGTGGTGTTTGTTTCAGTTTCACCTCATAAACATAACTCACTAACAGATGATCAGGCTCATTTGCAGCAGCCGTTTCAAACTGTCCAATAAACTGCTTAATCTCGCATTCACAGCCAATCTCCTCCAGAATCTCGCGCTGCATGGTCAATTCAGGTGCTTCATTCAGTTCCAGTTTTCCACCCACCTGCATAAATGCCTGCGTATTCTGTTTACGCACTAAAAGCAATTGATTTTGGTCATTTAAAATGACAGCGGCAGCCACAGTAATCGTTTTCAATACCCTTTCCTCACACTTAAATTTCAACAGATGCATTCATTACAATAGAACTAAAGAACCATAAATTCGGTATTGTCCTGCTCAGCCATGACTTATCTAGACAACGATAATTTTTTAGATGAATAGAACAGTAATCTGGCAGCCTCACACAAAAAAACACATATAGAATTCATACAATTAAAACCGTTTTATATAACTGTCATGCTGATAAAGTAGGCTGTGTAACAAGATTTTTTAGAAATTAACGTTTAGGCAAGTGTTTTTCGTTTCATCCTTGTCTAAAATACACGCTGGTTTTCGGTACAATGCTGAAAATCTCACATTGGCTGCGCGAGGAAAAAAGACATGCTTGAAGCCTTTTATGCCACAGAGCGCGGTAGTCTAGAAGATGCAACAATCAATGGGAGTTTTGATCTTCACCCTGAATTGGTTTGGATTGATCTAATTGCTCCATCTCAAGAAGAACAACAGTGGGTATTTGATGCTTACGAGCGAAACCTACCAACATTAAAATC
Organism: Acinetobacter sp. SwsAc4; assembly: GCF_013391535.1. Lineage (NCBI taxonomy): Bacteria > Pseudomonadati > Pseudomonadota > Gammaproteobacteria > Moraxellales > Moraxellaceae > Acinetobacter > Acinetobacter sp. SwsAc4. The sequence continues at coordinate 19,144 of NZ_JACAXC010000006.1, read as the reverse complement.
ACTTGAAGACATTTCCTCATCCGCACGATTTTACCGTGATGATGATGGCATCTTGCATATCAGTACATATTTTTTAACAAAGAATAAAAATTATCAGGTCGATGGCGATACAGATGAGTCATCTCATATGCTTGCAACAGTACAAACAGTTGCCTTCATTCTGTATAAAGATCGTTTGTTTACCATGCGTGGCGAAAAATTAGTTGCATTTCGTGCCTTCCGTGCGCGTGCACGCCGTAATGATTACAATATGGACTATAAAGATCCCACTTGGATCTTGCTCGGGTTACTTGAAGCAAAACTAGATGAGCTTGCGGATATCTTGGAAGATATCCACAAAGACTTGGAAAGATACTCCACAGAGGTACTGAATAATCATCATCGTGAAACCCTGCTCGATCTTGATGACATGATTACACGACTCGCACAACAAGAAGATATGCTTGGAAAGGCGCAACTGTGTTTGATCGATTTACGTCGTGTGCTTACTTTCCTTTCTCGTCCTCGAGCTTTAGGCAGTCATATTTATGATGCTGATATTCGAGAATTAAGTGAGGATGTCCGTTCACTGGTCGAACATGATGCATTCTTATTCCAAAAAGTCCGCTTCTTACTGGATACCACATCAGGTTTTATTAACACCGAACAGAATGACACAATTCGTCGATTCTCGATCTTACCAAGTATGCTTGCCCCTCCGATGCTGATTGCTAGTATTTATGGCATGAACACTGAGGTCTTACCTTTCGCACATGGTAGTCTGAGTTTCTGGATTGTAGCGAGTATCCTGATGGCGTTCCTTGTACTCCCAATGGTGTACTTCCGCTGGAAGAAATGGATTTAATAAAAAAGCACCTTGCGGTGCTTTTTTATTACAAGACTTTTTTCATATCAATTTCAAATCATCTTGCAAATGACAGGCTTGGATGATTTTCAGCATCTTATCAGACACATTTTTAAAATGCAGCCCTTTACTTTCAGGTGTCTGACGCAGCCATTGCACCAATACCGCTAAAGAAAGGGTATTTCCTTGTTCAAGCTGACCCAGATCAACAATGAGAGGAAAACTCTTATGTTGCTGGATATGCTTTAAACCTGCTCGATAAACCTGTTCTGCATTCGAGAAATCAATTGTTTTTGAAACAATTAATTGCTGATCAATATACTGAATCACCCGTCACCTACTTATTTTTTATTAACAGCAGCATCTGCATCTGGCTTAAAGGTTGCAATCGCTTTATTCAGATCACCACCATTGCGCTTAACAGTAGCAGCAAACTGATTACGGAATTGCAAGCCTAAATCAATACCAGACACATTAATATTACGGACTTTCCACTGGTCGCCTTTATCTGTCAACTGGAACGATACAGGGATTTTCTCACCATTATGTAAGAAGTCTAATGTAACAACGGGATTCTTACTATTGGTCGACTTAAAAGGACGCATAGTATAACTTTGGTTGGTATATTTAGCGAAAGCACCACCATAGTTTTCAATAATCACCGCACGGAAATTTTGTTCAAACTGAGCACGTTGCGCAGCAGTTGTATATTGATTGTTTGCATACGTACCTAATACGATACGTGTAAATGCTTGTGAATCAACATACGGATCAAGGTTTTGACGAATAATCGATTTAACTAAAGCAGGATTACTTTGTAATTTCGCATGATCTGCTTTTAGACGTGTAATTAAACCATCAGCCACACGTTTAACAAAATCAGGTGGGGTTTCTGTTGGTGCTGCAAATGCAGCACTCGCAAGCATGGTTGATAATACACTTGCTGTTAACGTCTGTTTCAATAATGTATTCACTTCAATCTCCTAACCTGAATTACTCAACAAATGATGGTTCTGCTTCAGTAGCAGCTGGCTGCGATGCCGAACTCTCTGAAGTTGTTGAGCTTGATGTGGCTTTACCAGCACCACCAGTAATAAACTTACTGATCAAATCTTCTAAATCCATTGTACCTTGGGTATTTGAAACAACATCACCACGCTTTAGGTAATTCACACCACCACCTGGTACAACTTTCAAATACTTCTCACCCAGTAAGCCATTGGTTGCAACCATAATATAAGCATCCTCATCCAAACTAGTGATGGAGGTCATGTTACTGATAAGTTGCTGTTCCATTGCTTTTTGTTTCGCAGCATCAGCTTGTTGATAATCTGAGCTATAACGCAATTCTTCTAAGGCATTTTTCTGCACTTCTTTTAATTGCTCAGTATTAAAGCTGGTTAATTTACCATCCAAATCAAACTTAACTGTTGCTAAACGTGTTAGTGGATCAAGCGTAATAGATTCTACACGACCAATGGTCACACCACTCATGGACACCTTTGCTCGTGGTTTTAAACCATTTACGTTATCAAACTGCGCTGTCATGCTATAGCTATCACGTAGATTTGTACCCACTAAACCACTAACTTTCATCGCAAGAAAAAATAGAGCGATACCGAAGATAATCACAAAAATACCTACGGCCAGCTCACTAGTACGTGATTTCATTAAATCCCTCCGAACATGACCGCAGTCAACACGAAATCAAAACCTAATACACAAAGTGAAGAATATACGACCGTTCTGGTCATCGAAGTCGCGATACCCTCTGGTGTTGGATCACAAGCATAACCTTGATAGACCGCAACCCATGTACAAATCAGCGCAAAAACAATACTTTTAATAATAGTGCCATTAAAAATATCATGCCCAAACTGAACTGTACTTTGCATACCACCCCAGAAAGAACCTTCATCAGCACCTAAAAAATCTACGCCAACCAACTTGCCACCAATGATACCGATCGTTGCAAAAATCACAGTCAACATCGGCAAACTCACAATACCTGCCCACAAACGCGGAGCCACAATTTGACGAAGTGGATCAACGCCAATCATTTCCATACTGGCCAATTGTTCACTCTGTTTCATTGAACCAATTTCGGCAGTGAGAGCCGAGCCTGCGCGCCCTGCAAATAGTAATGCAGCAACAACCGCAGCAAGTTCACGTAACAAAGTTAAAGAAATCGCAGTCCCTAACATAGCTTCACTACCAAAAGTGACCAAAATGCTATACATCTGTAAGCCAAGGACAGCGCCAATAAACAAACCTGACACAGCAATAATCAGCAGAGACATGACCCCGACACGATGCATTTGATAGACAAAGCGTTGAAAGCCACCCTTTGAAGGCGCTGAAAATAAAATCTGGATGAGCATAAGTGATGCTGCACCTATCCCCTTTATTCGCTCAATAACGAGTCTACCTAACCAGGCAATCGTATTCATGCACGAACCTCGTTATCTAAATATGCTTGATGAGTAAATTGATATTCAACAGGACCCTCAGCTGAGCCTGTTAAAAATTGACGTACAAATGGGGAAGCATGTGCCTGTAGCTGCTCAGGTGAACCTTCACCCTGAATTTTGCCTTCAGCAACCACATAAATATAATCAGCAATCGATAATGTCTCTGCGACATCATGTGAGACAATAATTGTTGTTAAGTCTAAAGCTTCACGCAAAGAACGAATCAATCGTGTTAGAACACCTTTAACAATTGGATCTTGGCCAGCGAATGGCTCATCATACATAATCAATTCTGGATCAAGTGCAATCGCACGCGCTAAGGCAACACGACGATTCATACCTCCTGAAAGTTCAGATGGCATTAAGGGTTCAGCACCACGTAGCCCAACCGACTCCAACTTTAAAGCGACTAACTCAGCAATCAAATGTTCTGGTAATTGTGTATGCGCACGAATAGGAAATGCAACATTTTCATAAACTGACATATCAGTAAATAACGCACCACTCTGGAATAACATCCCCATACGTGCGCGTGCAGCAAACAAGTCTGGACGAGACATGGCTGCAATATTCTTACCATCGAGCAATACTTCACCATGATCAGGGATTAACTGCCCACCAATCAAACGGAGCAAAGTGGTTTTACCTGTTCCTGAAGGTCCCATAATTGCAGTAATTTGACCACGTCGAATTTTAAGACTGACATCATCATAAATGACGCGTTCCCCTCGGTTAAAGCTCAAGTTTTTAACTTCAATTAGGGCTTCAGTTTCGAGAGGAGATTTGTTATTCATACTGGCATTCATTCCTGCACTTTTTATGCACGCATACTATACACTGAAAGATTAAGCGCTTGTTTTTATTTTGATATGCTACGTATGAAGATTATTAATTTATGTAATTGTTCTTTTTATCAACTTCTGTGCTCAACTCATGTTGTGAGCTTGCATTCAAAGAGTCGGTATGATTGCGTGCAATAAGTGCATATGCAAAAAATAACCCATTACAAAGCATTAAAATAACGAATAGACATGGCAGCCCTTCACCACAAATGAATGACCATATTTGACTTAAAAGACTTTTATTTTGTTTAAGTTTATTCATTTCTTCTATAAAATTTGAATTAGTAGACATTTTTGTAATTTTACATGACTAATCTTAAATAAAAAAGCCAGTTTTTCAACTGGCTTCTTCATTTTATCGTTTTTTAACGATTAGAAGTCGTTTTTACGACGACGGTCGCCACCGAAAGTTTCTTCACGTGTACCGCGTACTGGACGATCTTCACCAAATTTACGCTTAGGACGGTCTTCACCACCGAATGTACGTTTTGGACGATCTTCACCACCAAAGCTACGCTTTGGACGGTCACCGAAGCCACCTTCACGTTGAGGCGCTGGACGATCACCAAAATCACGTTTTGGACGATCACCGAAGCTTCCTTCACGACGTGGTTTATAATCTACACGATTACCACGGTTGTCATCATTCGAGTCAAAACGTGGTTTATCGTTGTAGCCACCTTCACGACGTGGGCGATCAGAATTGAACTCGCGACGTGGGCGATCTTCACCACCAAATGTACGTTTTGGACGATCATCAAAACCACCTTCGCGACGTGGGCGATCTGAATTGAACTCGCGACGTGGACGGTCTTCACCACCGAATGATGGACGTTCACCACGTGGTTTATCATCAAAATTACGACGTGGACGGTCAGAGTTAAACTCGCGACGTGGGCGATCTTCACCACCGAATGATGGACGCTCACCACGTGGTTTATCATCGAAGCTACGACGTGGACGATCTTCACCGCCTTCACGACGTTTGAAATTGCTCTCGCCTTCAAAACGACGACCACCACCAAAACCGCCACGACCGCCATCACGGCCGCCACGACCACGACCACCGCCATCACGACCGCGACCGCCACCATCACGACCTGAACGAGCAGGAGGTGGAGATGGCTCTAAACCTTCAATTTCAGATACATTTAAACGTGCATCTAAATAATCTTCTAACGCACGGATTTTGCCACGCTCGCGATAAGTCGCAAGTGTAATCGCTTGACCAGTACGACCCGCACGACCTGTACGACCAATACGGTGTACATAGTCTTCATTTTTCATCGGTAAACCGAAGTTAATCACGTGAGAAATAGTTGGTACGTCTAAACCACGTGCTGCTACGTCAGTTGCAACTAAGATTTTTGCACGACCTTCACGGATGCTGCGTAAACGACGGTTACGAACAGTTTGTGGCATAGCACCATGCAATGCAACAACTGAGTGACCTGCTTCAGCCAATTCTTCAGCAAGCATATCTGTATCTTCTTGCGTGCTTGCAAAGACAACAGCTTGATCTACTGACTCGTCAGACAACCAGTGTGTAAGTAATTTTTTCTTGTGCTCAAAGCCATCTGTCCAATGTAATGTTTGAGTTACATCAGTATTAGTGCTGTGACCAGTTTCAATTGCGATACGTTGTGGATCATTCATCATACGTTCAGCAAGACGAATAATACGATCAGCAAAAGTCGCAGAGAACATTAATGTTTGATTACGGTTTGCAGCTAACTCGCCAATTGCTTCTAAATCTTCAGAGAAGCCTAGATCAAGCATACGGTCAGCTTCGTCGACGATTAACGATTCAACTTTATCAAGTTTCAATTGGCGACGATTTACTAAGTCAAGCAAACGACCTGGTGTTGCAACAATCACTTGTGCGCCTTTAAGCTGTTGAATTTGCTTACCAAAAGGCATACCACCCATAATTGCAGCAATACGAACACCTTTCATATGACGTACAAATGCAATCGCATCTTGGCTTACTTGTTGAGCCAATTCACGCGTCGGACATAAAACCAAGATGCTTGGTTGAGTCACAGCTTTCATGCGCTCTTTAAATGGCACAACAGTTTCCTGACCTGCCAAAGCATTTAATGTAGGGAGTAAAAATGCTGCAGTTTTACCAGAACCTGTCTGGCTTGAAACTAATAAATCTTTTCCATCTAACGCAGCTGGAATCGCTTGTTCTTGCACAGGAGTTGGGCTTGTAAAACCTAAACCTTCTAGGGCTTGTTGTAAGGTTTCGTGCAAAGAAAATTCGGCAAAAGTTTTGCTCATAGAGAGTTTCACCCTAATGGGTGCTCCATTTTAATAAATACAAAAAATAGACATCGGCAAAAAGCGGCAAAGCGACTCAAGCTGAAAATAGATGAAGTTCAGCGGCAATCCGAATAACGACGATGTGGACTAAACGCACGCTTGATTACTGCCTCAACCTGAAGAATCGCTAAGCGATTTGGGCGCAAGATATGGTCCTCTCTATGGACAGCGTGCGCTAATATGAATAGAACTGAATGTTCAGGTAATGAACTGGAATTTAAGTGCGTGGGCGGATTATAGCAGAATAATTTTAAAAGTCACCCTTTTTAATAGGTTTTTCTACTGGATCACCTTTATTATTTTTATCTGACCGATTAAAGAAGATGAAATTATAAAAATAACTCCTTCATTATTATCAGATCATAATTAAAAACCCTCAAATTATTGAGGGTTTTTTAATCTAAAATTTATTTTGCAGCATCGCCCCAAGCTGGAACAACTGTTTGCATCAGTGGTTTTAACATTTTCAATGAGCAAGCAAGTACTTGACCATTATCAAATGATTCATTACCACCACGAGCATCCACAACCACACCGCCCGCTTCTTTTACAATCAACTCACCCGCAGCAATATCCCACGGTTTTAAACCAAGCTCAAAGAAACCATCAAAACGACCTGCAGCGACATAAGCTAAATCCAAAGCAGCAGAGCCACCACGACGGATTTGCGCGCCTGATTTAGTTACAGCCAACAAAGAAGCGAAATGTTGTTCTGCATAAGAAACGATTTCACCATTACGCTTCGCACGATAAGGATGACCTACCGCAAGGAATGTGCTTTCTAAAGAGTCTTTAACATTGACACGGATACGGCGTTGGTTCATGACTGCGCCACGACCACGACTTGCAGAGAATAATTCATCACGCACTGGATCATAGATCACACCGTGCTGAGTTACGCCTTTATGTTGTACCGCGATAGAAATACAGAAATGAGGGAAACCGTTGATAAAGTTTTGAGTACCATCTAAAGGATCAATCACCCAGCACCAATCTGCATCGTGACCTTTACCTTCTTGCATACCAAACTCTTCACCAAGGAAGCTATGGTTTTTGTAACTTTTACGAAGCGTATCAATTGTAAGCTGTTCGATGTAACGGTCAACACGCGTTACTGGACCATCGATGCCTTTTTCTTCAACTTGTAAATCGAGTTTATGACGATTTTGATGTGCCTTTAAAAGCTCTTGACCAACTGTTTGAGCCGCACGCGCAGCCATAACCACCATAGGTTCCATTGAACACCCACTACAAATTTGAAGATTTTGACAAAGAATAATGCATAAAAGCCCTCATATTCTATCAAATATAAGGGGTTTTAGGTAAAAAATGTTTGCGAAAGATTATTTTCTAATTTACAAAGCGTTAGCGACCTATAACCAAGCTTGTTCTATTGAAAGCAAAATACCTTTGGCATCTAAGCCACAGTCAATGAGCATTTGCTGATGAGTTGCTTGATGTAAAAATGCATCTGGCAAACCTAGATTTAAAATTGGCTTAATGATTTTAGCTCGTGCTAAAAATTCATTTACTGCACTTCCCGCACCCGCCATAACCGCATGTTCTTCTACAGTCACAAAAAGTTTTGTGTCAGCAGCTAAGTCACGAAGTATCTGCTCATCTAATGGTTTTACAAACCGCATGTTGACCACACGTACAGCAACCCAATGTTTACTTGCAAATAATTCTGCTGCTTCAACTGATGCTGCAACACGACTACCAAAAGCAAGGATACTGATCTGCTGATCTGCGTCCTGATTAAATTGCGCAACGATTTCAGCTTTACCAATTTCTAAAGCAGTCATTTGCTGTTGAATTTCAGCACCTGTACCAACACCACGTGGATAACGTACGGCAGTTGGTCCATTATAGTGATATGCCGTATGCAACATCTGGCGACATTCATTTTCATCTTTTGGTGCCATGATCACCATGTTAGGTACAGTACGCATATACGCATAATCATATGCACCTGCATGGGTCGGACCATCTTCACCGACCAAACCAGCACGATCAATCCCGAAAGTCACATCCAGATTTTGCAAGGCAACATCATGGATCAATTGATCATAACCACGTTGCAAGAAAGTTGAATAAATCGCAACAACTGGTTTTAAACCTTCACACGCCATACCCGCTGCCAAAGTCACTGCATGTTGTTCAGCAATCGCAACATCAAAGAAACGTTCAGGGTATTGCTTTGCAAACTGAACCATTCCTGAACCTTCACACATTGCTGGGGTGATTGCGAGTAAACGATCATCTTGCACTGCTTCATCACATAACCATTGTCCAAACACGTCTGAGTATTTAGGCGGTGATTTTTTTGTAGGAGCAGATGCTTTAGGTGCAATTTTAGTAATCGCATGATAGGTAATCGGGTCTGCTTCAGCAGGCGCAAATCCTTTACCCTTTTTGGTATAAATATGAACTAAACGAGGGCCTTTACGTTTTTTTAGCGCATGAAAAACTTGTGTGAGTTGTTCAACATCATGTCCATCAAATGGCCCAAAATAATCAAAACCAATCGCTTTAAATAAGTTATCCGCTGCATCTGTTGCAGATTGATGTAACCGTGAGTTATAAGTCCACTTCGGATGTGGCTGAACATAGGCTTGACCATGTTCGTCGACATTTACCAATTGACCTGTTTCCCAAATTGCAGCCAAGTGTTTAGCAAAACCGCCAGTACTGCATGAAATCGACATATCGTTATCATTTAAAACAACGATCAGATCAGCATCATGTGCAACCGCATCATTCATGGCTTCAAATGCCATACCTGCTGTCATTGCACCATCACCAACAATTGCAACCACATCACACGGATCTTTTTGATAACGACGCGCAAGCGACATTCCTAGACCTGCAGAAATTGCTGTTGACGAATGCCCTACACCAAAGGTATCAAATTCAGATTCTTCACGCGCAGGGAAAGCAGCTAAACCATCTTTACTACGAATCGTAGTAATTCGCTCACGACGCCCCGTCAGTACTTTATGTGGATATGCTTGATGACCCACATCCCAAACTAAACGATCATCTGGTGTATTGAAACAGTAGTGCAAAGCAACTGTCAGTTCAATCACACCTAAATTTGCGCCAAAGTGGCCACCGCTTTGCCCTGCCGCATACAAAATATATTGACGCAACTCATCCGCCACTTGTGCGAGTTGGCTTTGCTCGAGCTGACGTAATTGTTGTGGATGATCAATTCCATCTAACAATGGCGTAACAGGACGTTGAGTTGGAATTTCGGTATACAACATAATGTGGCAAAGCCTTTTTAAGCCTGGCAAATCCGAAGCTGGGTTAAATGGGGGCAATCATACAATTAAATATGATCTACCTTCAATCAGCCACATGTGCGAATGATGTAGTGCTGAACATTCTCGAGCCAATCTTAAACAACTGACTTACAGATTATCCTGAATTATGTCACTGTTTATCAACCATTATTGTGTGCTTTCTATGAAAAAGAAAAACTTATGTGAAAAATCAGAACTTCCAATTCACTCAATCTTCACACATTAAGCTATACTTTGACAGTTTTTACTAACATAGCGAGCTCTCTGTGCCGATTGAATTTATTGCAACATCAAAGCTACCAACTGCTTTTGGTGACTTCAATATTTCTGTGTTTCAAGACCCTCAAACAGGCGAAGAACATGTGGCGCTTTCTAAAGGTTTAGAAACTCCCCCAACAGCACCTGTTTTAGTCCGTATTCATTCAGAATGCTTAACAGGTGATGCTTTCGCTTCATTAAAGTGTGACTGTGGTCCTCAATTACAAGCGACTCAACGTTTGATTAATGAAGCAGGTCAAGGTGTGATTTTATATCTACGCCAAGAAGGTCGTGGGATTGGTTTAACGAATAAAATCCGCGCCTATGCTTTACAGGATCAGGGTCACGATACCGTAGATGCCAATTTACTTTTAAACCTGCCTGCGGATGCACGTCGTTATGATATGTGTAGCATTATGCTGGATCATCTACAAATTAAAGAAGTTAAGTTAATTACGAATAACCCGTTAAAACTTAAAGCCCTAACTGATTTAGACATCAATGTGGTTGAGCGTGTACCGCTGACCGTGGGTCGCAACCCATTTAATGAACAATATTTAAAGACCAAACGTGAGCGTATGGACCATCTTTACCAGAAGGATGACTTCTAAGTCATCCTTGATTCAATCAAGCTCATGATAATTCGAAAAAAATAAGCGATTGTTTTATATCGTCATAGAAAAAATACGGTTATTGGGTATTTTGCGGCGAAGATGTAAATCAAATGCCATGCAAATATTTCTTACGAATGCTTTGCCTTGTTCGGTTACTTGGATATCCTTTGATGTCATCTTTAACAAACCGTCATTCTGCATTTCCTCTAGTTGTGCTAATACTTCAGGTAACTCTGGAAAATACAATGCTTCATTCTGCCATGAAGTACTAAAGTGACACATTAAATTGAGTATATGTTGGCGAATGACTAAATCCTCTTCTGTTAAAAGATGTCCACGATATACAGGAATCTCATTCTTCTCTAAACGTGCATAATAATCTTCTAGTGTTTTTTCATTTTGCGCAAAGCTGTACCAACTATCACTAATTGAAGACAAACCTAGGCCAATCATGACTTGCGTTTTTGATGAGGTATACCCCATGAAATTACGATGCAGATTTTCTTGTTGGAAAGCTTGATACATTTTGTCATGTTCCAAAGCAAAGTGATCCATACCAATTTCATGATAACCCTGTGCTAAAAGTTTTTTCTTTCCCTCTTCATATAACTGGCGTTTCAACTCATCTTTAGGTACGTCCTGATCTTTAAAACCACGCTGTCCATTGCCTTTAATCCAAGGTACATGAGCATAGCTATAAAATGCCAAACGATCTGGCTTTAGACTATTCGTTTGTTCAATCGTGTGTAACACATCAGTCAAGTTCTGAAATGGTAAGCCAAAGACCAAATCATGTGAAATCGAGGTATAGCCAATTTCACGTGCCCAATTTGTAACCTGTTGTACATGAGCAAATGGTTGAATACGGTGAATTGCTTTCTGAACTTTTTCGTTATAGTCCTGCACCCCATAACTCACTCGGCGAAAACCTAGGTCGTATAGGGCTTGTAAATGCTCTCGAGTCGTATTATTAGGATGTCCTTCGAAACTAAATTCATATTCATCGGATACATCTGCATTTGCCAATAACCCATTAATCAACTCGATCAAGTGTTGTACAGAGAAAAATGTCGGAGTTCCTCCCCCCAAATGAATTTCTTTAATCCTCGGTTTGTCGACAAGCAACTGGCAGTACAACTCCCATTCTTTTAACACGGCTTGAATATAAGGTTGTTCCACTTCATGGCGCTTGGTTACACGCTTATGACAACCACAAAAAGTGCACAAGCTTTCACAAAATGGCAAATGGATATATAAACTAATCCCTTCACTCGTATTTGTCTCATCAAATGCCCGTTTTAAAGTTTGCTTCCACATTTCCAAACTAAAATCTTGTTCTTGCCAGTACGGAACAGTCGGATAACTGGTGTAACGTGGTCCTGCAACATTGTATTTTTGAATAAGTGAATGAACTTGAGTCATAACGTGCCTATCTGATGTTCAGCTTGCAACAACAAGCATTATCAATACATTCTGCTGAGCTTAACCCAAGAAATCAACCAACCCTTTTAGTCGGAATAATTATTGTGAAATCGATTAGATCCTTTAAGTCGTTCAACTATCTAATTGCAGTTTGAATCATAAAATCAGCTTATTTTTTTTATGATTTCATGGTACATATCCTTCCATCTTTTTTAATGATTAGAAGGTTGAAATGCAGCATCCAACTTCAGCTGATATTCAACGTGTTCGCGAGTTTTTACTCGACTTACAAGCACGTATTTGTGCAGGATTAGAACAACAGGAACGTGCAGGCGGTGGCACCGCTGAATTTATCATTGATGATTGGCAACGAACCGAAGGTGGCGGTGGTCGCTCTCGAGTTCTGCAAAATGGTGAAGTGATTGAAAAAGGCGGAGTGATGTTTTCCCACATCAACATCAGTAAACTTCCTGCTTCTGCAACGGAACGCCATCCTCAAATCGCAGGTGCAAAAGCACAAGCGTTGGGCGTTTCTTTAGTGATTCATCCTAAAAATCCCAATATCCCAACTTCACATGCCAATGTACGTTTATTTGTTGCTGAACCTGAGGGTCAAGACCCTGTTTGGTGGTTTGGCGGTGGCTTTGATCTCACACCTTTCTATCCAGATGATCAAGATATTCAAAACTGGCATCAAACCGCTTATGACTTATGCCAACCATTTGGCGAACATGTTTATGCTGAACATAAACAATGGTGTGATGATTATTTCTACTTAAAACATCGTGATGAACAACGTGGTGTAGGTGGTTTATTCTTTGATGATTTGAACCAATGGGACTTCGAAACTTGCTTTAAATATATTCAAGCCGTTGGTAATGGTTATTTAGAAGCAATCTTGCCTATTTTTGAAAAGCATCGTGAACAACCTTATACCGAAGCTCAACGTGAATTCCAATTGTATCGTCGTGGTCGCTATGTTGAATATAATTTAGTCTACGATCGCGGTACCCTGTTTGGCCTGCAAACAGGTGGTCGTATTGAGTCGATTTTAGTTAGCCTGCCTAATCTCGCGGGTTGGTCGTATCGCCCTGAATGGGATGCCGACTCAATAGAAAAACGCTTAACAGATTATTATCTAAAACCTAGAGATTGGTTGAGTTTAAATAAATAATTGACCGTAATTATTCAAAGCACCTGAATTTAGGTGCTTTTTTTGTACCTAAAGATTATCGTATATTGTCTCAGCATAAGCATTCAAATATGTTTAATAGCCTCTGTCCCCTCTTTCAACTTTGGATAAAAGTATGACCAAACAATTTGCTGTCATTGGGAATCCGATTGAACAATCCCGCTCACCAGAATTGCATCATGCTTTTGCAGCAAAAACAGGAGTTGATTTAAACTATAAAAAAATTCTTGCACCACTGGATGGATTTGAAAAAACCACCAAAGACTTCTTTGTTCAAGGTGGTGTGGGTATGAATGTGACTGTTCCTTTTAAAGAGCAGGCCTTTGCCTTATGTGATCAACTGACTGAACGCGCCAAGATTGCCAAAGCCGTGAATACCTTATGGATGCAGGATGGCAAACTGTATGGTGACAATACTGATGGACAAGGTTTGGTTGCCGCCATTCAGGCTCTGGGCTGGAATCTTGAAAATAGCCGTATTTTAATTCTAGGGGCAGGCGGTGCGACCCGTGGTGTGATCTATCCATTGGTACAGGCAGGCGCAAAACAGATTGTCATTGCCAACCGTACACTTGCTCGAGCTGAACAATTGGTCTCAGATTTAAAAGATGCCGTGCCGCAGGCGCAACTCTCAGCGCTCAGCTTGGAGCAACTCGCTGGTGAATTTGATTTTGTCATCAATGCCACTTCTGCTAGCTTAACTGGTGATACTTTACAGCTTCCTGAATGCTTGGTTTTTCACCATGCTTATGAAATGGCTTATGGCAAACCTTCGAGCTTTTTGAATCAAGCTCAAGAGCGTCAAGTTCCATCAACAGATGGTTTTGGTATGTTGGTGGGTCAAGCAATTGAAGCTTTTTCTATTTGGAATGGGGTCAAACCTGAATTAAAAGATTTCTTATAACCCATCTATAAATTAGTAAGCAAAAAAGAACCTGCATTGCGCAGGTTCTTTTCAAGTAATCGCCAATTATTTTGCCGTTAGCATTTTCAAATACACTTCTTTAAAGATTTCATAATCAATAAATTCATTATGCTCAATCTTTAATGATTTAATGCTCTTTTCGGACAACTGATTTTTACGAGCATCGACATATACTTGTCCCAAAATCGTTGCGGTTTGTGCTAATAGTGGTTTTTCCTCACTCGAAACTCCATTAGCGCGCTCAAATTGAACTTGATACTGTTGAGCAAATAGCTGCTGTGGCTGCTTATATTGAGCTTGTAGATTTTTCCAAGCTTGACGATCTTTATCACCATGCATCGCATCATTTACAATACGATTAACAGCTTGTCCCAACTTGTCATCAAACTGATCATCTTGCTCAAGATGATGTTTCTTCTGTAATGCTTCAATGCTCTTCAACGCCTTACCTTGTGGGTTATAGATGTCATCTGTGGCATACCAATAGGCATAAACAGCCGCGATTTCCTGCAATTCCTGACTTGTATAACGTTGTGCAATTTCTGCTTTATTTTCTATCAGCTTGGCAATAAATACTGCTTTAAATGTTTGCTCATAACTGTGTGTAGCATCATATCGCTGTTCTGCAATGATTTTGAGTTGATCTTCTAAAGATAACGTATAAGGTTCAGCTGAACGCTCTTGAATGCCTGTCTGTCCCAATTTCTCTGAGAAACTACCGATTGCTTGTTCCAACATTGAGCCTTTACTTGCTTCAGCCCATGTTTTCGCTCGTTTCAATTGAGCCTGATTAATTGGCGTTGCTTGGCCATAATTGGAAATCAACATATCTGCTTTAAGATTAAAACGAGACTTGAGTTCAGGGAGTGCATAATTCAAATCATAATCAATTTTAACTGCTCGCCCTTGCGCATCTAAACCAATATCCATGGTAAATGGATTACGTTTGTCTTGAGGAGGCAATGCTTTTTCAATCTCAGCCTGATGCTTGATCCACAGCGCTTTAAATGCCTGATCATCAACAAATTGATTTTCATCATATACAGCAAATTCTTTTTCTACGCTTTGTAATTTTTCAACATAAGATAGAAAACCTGATTCGGCTTTTTTCGCATTAAAAACATCAATATCGTAAATACTTTCACAATACTGTGCATCTCCATAAGCAGCCTGTTGAGCATTCTGAAGCGCTGTACATTGGGCCTCTGTTAAACCTTGCTCATCTTCCGAGGAAGAAGCTGCATCTGCGGCAGCATCAGCTGATTCTGAATCGTCAGTGACTATCCCAGCTTTGGCAGCATCCATCGCTTGCTGCGCTGCATCGGATACCTTTGGATCAGCTTCATCTTCAACACCAAAGTGCTGATTCACTAAACGATATAATTGCTGACTGACGACACTTGCATCATCTGCGGAATCTTTACTCGCTAATATGGATGCCGCTGCATCAGGCTTGGTTTTGCTTACAGCATTGGTTTCATCAGCAATCAGCTTTTCTAAGTTTTGTTCTTTAATATTTAAAATGCTTTGCATTAAATATTTTTCATTCACTTTGCTGTACAAATTCGCTTGTAAAATTAATTCTTCAATCGATGTTTTTAAGCGAATTTTTTCGACTACTCCTAAATTTCGATCAGCAGCGGAGACAGACAATGCTTGAATGTTATTTTGATCAGCTAAACGGTAATACACAGCACTTGAAGCTTTCACATACTCTGCAAATTTTTTGTAATCCACTTGCTTAAACATTGCCTGATATTTTGAAAAATCCAAATAAGCTAAATTATTTTGATTTTCTTTGTTCACCAAATACGGCATCAAAGCAAAGTAATTGATATAAAACTTATAATTATTTAAATCTAGAACCATCGGCACTTTTGCTTGAACTAACAAGGTTGGTTTTTCATAACGTGCTGTCAGATTAAATGACCCCATTTTCTGACGATAATGCACAGAACCATCATATTCAAATTGCATATCATTCAATATATTGGCTATGATCCGAGCAAATTTATCAGCTTTAGAACCACCAGAACTTTTGGGCTGTTGTGCCAAAGCATTATAAAGTGCCTGCTTCTGTTTGCTGTTTAAATTAACCTTTTGCTCTTGTAAATATTGATTCACTTTTTGTTTGAGTGCTGCATCTAAGGTTGCCTTTTCTGACGAGGTGTTTGATTTATTTTGATCTAGGTCGACATGAACTTTAAATCTGCCACGATAATCGTAACTCGGATATTCATACATTGCATTCAGACTATTAATTGCCTTTTGCTCTAAATTCTGAGAACCTGAATTGGTTTTAATGACATGCTGGGAACATGCAGAAAGACTAAACCCCAATACACATAAAGTTAAATATTTTAAACGCATAGTTTTACCAAATACCCTTATATCATTATATTTACAACTGTAAATTTAATCATTTTCATATTTAAAATGAGTTTCAAACAGCAGCGAAAAGTTGACTTTTTCACGCCCCTCTCATCTGATTAATTCGCTTTTCTGACAGTCTTTTCCATAGTGTTTATCAATGTATTTTTATCACCATTGTGAATAATCAAAGTATCGAAACAGATAATCCAAAACGATTCAAATACAGGATTAAGATTATGCCAGCTTATAAAGCCCCGCTCCGTGATGTTCGCTTCTTAATGAATGAAGTGTTTGATTATCCTGCACACTACCAAACTTTGGCAAGTGGACAGAATGCTGATAAAGATACAGTTGATATGATTCTTGAAGGTGCGGCAGATTACTGCGAAAACGTACTTTCTCCACTGAACCAGTCAGGTGATGAAGAAGGCTGTACCTTTAACAATGGTGAAGTCACAACACCTAAAGGCTTCAAGGAAGCTTATGACCAGTTCGTCATGGGTGGCTGGCAAGGTCTTTCTTACCCAGAAGAATTTGGTGGTCAAGGCCTGCCAATGTCTTTAAACCTCATCAAGTCTGAAATGATGGGTACTGCAAACTGGTCATTCACCATGTACCCTGGTTTAAGTACAGGTTGTATGAACACCATCATCCAGTTTGGTACAGATGAGCAAAAAGCGACTTATATGCCTAAACTGGTTGAAGGTACTTGGTCAGGAACAATGTGCTTAACGGAACCTCAATGTGGTACAGACTTAGGTCAAGTTAAAACTAAAGCTGAACCTGCTGCTGATGGTACTTATAAAATCTCTGGTACTAAAATCTTCATCTCTGCGGGTGAGCATGATTTAACTGAAAACATTATCCACATCGTACTTGCACGTCTTCCAGATGCACCTGCTGGTACCCGTGGTATTTCTTTATTTATCGTGCCTAAGTTTATCCCAACTGCTGACGGCGGTGTAGGTGAGCGCAATACCGTATCTTGTGGTTCAATCGAACACAAAATGGGTATCCGTGCTTCAGCAACTGCTGTATTGAACTTTGACAATGCAACTGGTTACCTCATCGGTGAAATCAACAAAGGTTTACATGCAATGTTTACCTTCATGAACACTGCACGTATCGGTACAGCGGTTCAAGGTATTGCTCACGCTGAACTTTCTTTCCAAGGTGCATTACCTTATGCGAAAGATCGTATGTCTATGCGTGCCCTTTCTGGTAAGAAAGAGCCTGAGCGTGTAGCTGATGCGATTATTCACCATGCTGATGTTCGTCGTATGTTGTTAACTCAAAAAGCGGTTGCAGAAGGCGGTCGTTCAATGATCTACCACGCTGCAAAACTTGCAGACAAGATGGCGGATGCATTGGCAAGTGGTGATCAAGCTGCTTATGAAGCTGCCGATGACAAACTTGGTTTCTATACTCCAATTCTTAAAGGTTTCTTGACTGAATTAGGTTTGGAAGCTGCAAACCATGGTATCCAAGTATATGGCGGTCATGGTTTCATCAAAGAATGGGGCATGGAACAAATCGCACGTGATGCACGTATCTCAACATTGTATGAAGGTACAACGGGTGTCCAAGCACTTGACTTATTAGGTCGTAAAGTTCTTTTAAGCTCAAAAGGTAAAGTTGTTCGTGACTATACTGCTGAAATCTTAAAATTCTGTGCTGCACATGCTCGCAACAAGTATTTACGTCGCTTCGCTTGGGACTTAACTAAGGTTTGCGCTCAATGGAACACATTAACTGTTCGCATCATGCTTGCAGCACGCAAAGACCGTGACATCGTATCTTCTGCTTCTGCTGATTTCTTGATGTTCTCTGGTTATGTGATGATGGCTTATTTCTGGGCTCAACAAGCAGTGATTGCTTCTGAAAAACTAGAAGCTGGTAACGGCATTGAAACGCCTGAATTCTATAAAGCAAAAATCAAAGTTGCAGATTTCTATTTTGACCGTTTATTGCCACGTGCACAAGGTCACGCAGAATCAATGGTAACGACTTCACGTACTTTGACTTCTCTTGCTCCAGAACACTTCAGCTTCGATTACTAGGGTGTGTTGACACTTTTAGCTTAAAAAAATAGCGAAGTAGTAAAATCAAATCGCCGAACCCAATTTTACTATTCGCTATGCCTCGTACCATGCTGACAGATCAACACTGGCAAAAGTTGAAAGTTATTCTGCGTAATTTATCCATTCACCACAACTCAAATTTACGCAATTTTATTGAAGCTATTCTCTATAGAATTAGAACAGGCTGTCCGTGGCGAGATATTCCTTGTTGTTTTGGTCATTCAAACTCTATTTTCAAACGTTTTAATCGTTGGTCAAGCAGCGGTAAGTTACTTAGATTATTCAAATTACTAGCCTCATGCCCCGATATGGAGTGGATTTTTATTGATGGCTCTCATGTACGTGCTCATCAACATTCTGCTGGCATAGCGAATCAATCTATTTCTAAAAGTGTAGGAGGAAACTCCTCAAAAATACATTTGATTGTTGATGCACATGGCAATCCTATTGATTTCATGATTACCGATGGAACCACACATGATGTTAAAG
>NZ_JACAXC010000059.1:0-2193 GCF_013391535.1 Acinetobacter sp. SwsAc4 | reverse complement strand
AAATAATCACAAGCATGATGAGCGCAAAGCACTTTAAATGTGACTTGTTCCATTTTAGAGATTTGTTTAAGATAAGATATAACTCATTGAGATGTGTCATAGTATTCGTCGTTAGAAAACAATTATTATGACATTATTTCAATGAGTTATCTATTTTTGTCGTGTACAGAGAATCTTTTTAAAATCTCACTCGCTATCTTCAAAAACAAAGCCGCTATAAAAGCGGCTTTATTAAATGATTTTAATCAATCTAATTATTCATCAAGCATCAAGTCTGGGCTCATCCCCACAGTGTTGAAACCTGCATCGACATACATGATTTCACCGGTAATACCATTTGCCCAAGGTGAGCAAAGGAATAATGCAGCATTACCGACATCTTCAATGGTCACATTACGTTTAAGTGGTGAAATTTTTTCGTTTACATCTAACATTTTGCGGAACGACTTAATCCCTGATGCCGCCAAAGTACGGATTGGCCCTGCTGAAATCGCATTCACACGAATCCCTTCTGCACCCAAGCTTGATGCCAAGTAACGTACGCCCGCTTCTAATGATGCTTTCGCCATACCCATCACATTGTAGTTTGGCATTACACGTTCAGAACCTTGGTAAGTCAAAGTCAATAAACAACCTTGACGAACTAAAAGTAACGGCTTCGCAGCACGCGCCATCGCAATAAAGCTATATGCACTAATGTCATGTGCCACTTTAAAACCATTACGATCCGTTACATCGGTAAAGTCACCATCCAATGTATGCGCAGGCGCAAAACTAATCGAATGTACTACACCGTCTAACCCGTCCCAGTGTTTTGCCAATTCAACAAAAGTCTGTTCAATTTCAGCGTCGACAGCCACATCACATGGTAGAACAATCGTTGAGCCAAATTGTGCTGCAAATTCATCTACACGTTTTTTCAGTTTTTCATTTGGATAAGTAAATGCAAGTTCCGCGCCTTCACGGTGAAGCGCTTGAGCAATACCAAATGCAATTGATAATTTACTTGCAATACCTGCTACTAAAAAACGCTTTCCAGCCAATAGTCCTTGTGCCATGTGACTCTCACTCAAAATAATTTATCTGCATAATGCCAAGTTTAAGTTGAAACCGAAATTGCATAATGCGCCTTTTTTCAATTCATCAACATTCAATAACAAATACGCCCCAATGAAGGGGCGTATTTGTTAAAACTAAGGAGATTAGTCGTCGCCACGCAACATGCTGAGTAGACGTAGGAATGAATAGTACATCCACACCAGAGTCGCTAGTAGTGCAATACCACACAGCCATTCCATCGCTTTCGGAGCGTGTTGTGCCGCAGCACTTTCAATCAAATCAAAATCTAGAATTAAGTTCAGTGATGCAATCACTGCAACAAAAGCGGCAAAACCTAAACCTAATAAATTGTTTTCAAATAAAAATGGAATGCTTGAACCAAAAGCCAAACGCATGACCATCTGCACCACAAAGACAATCGCGATGGCAATTGATGCTGACATCACTACAGATTTGAATTTTTCAGTGGCACGAATAATTTGAAAACGATACAGGCCAAACATCACTAAAGTGGTGACAAAAGTTGCCAAGAGCGCTTGTAAAGGTACACCCGGATATTTCAATTGGAAAATAACCGACACCCCACCTAAAAAAGCACCTTCAAACAAGGCATATGGAATGGCAAGGGTACGTGCGGTATTTGGTTTAAAAGTTGCAATCAGGCCTAAAATTAGACCACCAATCGCACCGACTAAGGTTGCAGCATAGGCTAGCGAAATATTTAAGGTCATGAAACAGTATAAAAACAGTGCTATACCGACCACAGCCGCAATCACTGTAAGTAATACAGACTTCTGAATAGCACCTTGAACAGTCATCGGTTGACTATAGTCCGCATGTGTTTCCACGCGGTTCAAAATAGGGTTATTACTTTGCATAACTCAACTCTTTGTTATAATTTAATTAATTTACTTTATCATAAAGCTTGTTTTAAACTTGTATAGCAAAAAAGTGTTTCTTTTTTCTACACAAATACCCTCAGCTCTATTCGATTTCAATAAAAAAGAGCTCTGTACACGACAAATTTCACAGAACCCTTATCCTATCAGGATTCTGCCTTCTTAAAATTGCCAAAATTTCCTTAAACTCTTCTTTTTTCCCAAAACCAATTAAACGCTGAATCGCCATTTGAAC
>NZ_JACAXC010000058.1:0-2488 GCF_013391535.1 Acinetobacter sp. SwsAc4 | reverse complement strand
TTATGCGGCAGCAGCGCTTCGATATCTTTCATTTTATGTGTTGGCAGCCTTTTCAACACATCACTGAGATAGGCATACGGATCAAGACCATTCAGCTTGGCTGACTGGATTAAAGTCATGATGTTCGCTGCCCGTTGACCACTACGCAGTGATCCTGCAAATAGCCAGTTTTTTCTGCCTAATGCCCACGGACGCATCTGGTTTTCTATCCAATTATTGTCTATTGGCAAATTGCCATCATCCAGATAACGGCTTAAGGCAGACCAGCGTTTTAGGCTGTAATTGATTGCTTTCGCTGTAGGCGAACTCTTTGGTACTTTATCTTGATATTCTTTCAGCCAGACATACAGTTGACGCATGATCGGTTGACTGTCCTGCTGCCTTCGCTGGTGGCGTTGTTCGGCACTACAGTCTGGTATCTCTCGTAATTCTGCCTCAATTTGGTAAAGCTGTTGAATCAATTGCAGAGCTTGTTCGGCAATGAGACTTTTACCCGTCACATGCAGCTCATGGAATTTACGACGGGCATGGGCCATACAACCCACTTCAATCATCTGACCTGAGGCAAAACGTGCCTTATAACCACTGTAATCATCACAGATCAGTTGACCTTGCCAGCCTTTTAGGAAATCTTCGGCATGTTGACCTGATCGACTCGGTTGAAAGTCATAGATCACCGCCTGAATAGAGTTGTACTGTGTGGTGGCATAGGCCCAGACATAACCTTTCTTGGGTTTCTTCTCGGCAATCTGCATCACGGTCACTGGTGTTTCATCTGCATGAATCACCTGTTGTTGTAATATGATCTGTTTTAAGGCTTCTGCTAGTGGTTCTAACTGTACACCACATTGACCAACCCATTCCGATAAGGTTGAGCAAGCAAGATCAACCCCGACACGCTGATAGATCAGACGTTGACGATATAAAGGTAAATGATCCGCATATTTTGAAACCAGCACATGGCTGAGCAATTCAGGTGTAGCAATGCCTTTATCAATCACATAAGCAGGCATCGGTTCTTGAATCAAGGTATTACACTGATCACAGACCCATTTGCCACGGATATGCTGTTCCTTGTAGAACTGTGCTGGTCTGAAATTGAGTTTCTCGCTCAGGTCTTCACCAATACGACGAAGCGTGCAGCCACAACTGCATTGTGTCGATGCAGGCTCATGCTCTATACGAATGATGGCTAGATGATCTGGCAGCGGTCGGCGTTTCGGTTTTATTGCTTTGGTTTCAGCCGATTTGGGTTGATCCGCATTCAGTCGTTCCAGTTCTAAATCAACGGCTGCGATATCTTCTTCAACTGCTTCATCTAACAAGCTGATTTGTTTGGCAGTGAGGTGTTCATTCTTCTGAGCAAATTTATGCCGTTTAAACAGCGCAAGTTCATGCTCGTATTTTTGTGTGAGTACAGATAGGTGCTGAACTTTGGCATCGAGGTGTTGATTGGATTGTTCGAGTTGTTGTTTATCTTCTACAAGTTGCTGATTCTGCATTGCCAACTGCTGGGTAAATTCCAGCAATTGTTCATGGGTCAGTTGGCTTAAATGAGGCAGCATATTCATGACCGCAGTATGCCTGAGATCAGGTTAGGGATGAAATAGGTCGTTTGGAGGATGGTAAAATAAAGGTATCTGGTTTAGATCATTGTGACCACGTGCTGTTGCCCAATTCTCTGCCAAGCTAAACCTTGAATTAATGCCTGTAATTGTTCCGCATTGATACTCATTGTTTCACCCTGATGAACCTGCGCCCAGTGGAACTTCCCTTGTTCCAATCGTCGGGCACACAGCCAAATCCCTAGACCATCATGTACCAACACTTTCATACGATGGCCTCGTTTATTACAGAACAGATAGGCGCAATGGGGTTTAACACCACCAAAGGCTTTCAGGACTTGAGCAAGTGCAGTATCTGTACCTGCTCGCATATCCATGGGTTGGGTAGAGAGCCAGATTTCATCAATGCGGATCATTTGATCAAACCTTGCAGCAGAAATAGTAATTCAGTTGTTGATTCCACAGGCCATTCGATTTCAATCATTTGATCTCTTTCGGAACCTGGTCCCTCATGCAGTGGAATCCTGATATGAGCAGGAGCTTTCTTCTCAGGCACAGGTGATGGAGATGTCTCTTGTTTGACTGGTATCGAGTGAACAATGACAGGAAGAAAGTCGGTCTGTGGGATAGGCAGGTTTTTTAATGGAGGGGGCATTGATTCGGACTGGCGAATCCATTTATGCAGTAGATTAGCATTGATCTGATGTTGCATTGCCACGTTAGCCACTGATGTGTCTGGCTGCTGGCATTGTTGAATAAGCTGATGTTTGAATTCGGCTGTGAAAGTTCGGCGAGGCTTTTTTTGCGTTGGTGCACTGTCTATAACTGTCTTTAAATCCATAAATAGGTGTCCACTTATTGGTTAGTGGACACTATCGGGGGATTGATCCACTAAAAATAGTGGTGATTCACTGGAGGCTTAC
>NZ_JACAXC010000057.1:0-3718 GCF_013391535.1 Acinetobacter sp. SwsAc4 | reverse complement strand
TGTATTGAATTTATCTTGAATACAACAACTGTTTGGGTGTTGTATAGTCAAGCCTCACGAGCAATTAGTATTGGTCAGCTTCACACGTCACCGTGCTTCCACACCCAACCTATCAACGTCCTAGTCTCGAACGGCTCTTTAGAGGAATAAATTCCTAGGGAAATCTTATCTTGAGGTAGGCTTCCCGCTTAGATGCTTTCAGCGGTTATCCCTTCCGAACATAGCTACCCGGCGATGCGACTGGCGTCACAACCGGTACACCAGAGGTTCGTCCACTCTGGTCCTCTCGTACTAGGAGCAGATCCTCTCAAATTTCCAGCGCCCACGGTAGATAGGGACCGAACTGTCTCACGACGTTCTAAACCCAGCTCGCGTACCTCTTTAAATGGCGAACAGCCATACCCTTGGGACCTGCTTCAGCCCCAGGATGAGATGAGCCGACATCGAGGTGCCAAACACCGCCGTCGATATGAACTCTTGGGCGGTATCAGCCTGTTATCCCCAGAGTACCTTTTATCCGTTGAGCGATGGCCCTTCCATACAGAACCACCGGATCACTAAGACCTACTTTCGTACCTGCTCGACTTGTGGGTCTCGCAGTTAAGCGCGCTTTTGCCTTTATACTCTACGCGTGATTTCCGACCACGCTGAGCGCACCTTCGTACTCCTCCGTTACTCTTTAGGAGGAGACCGCCCCAGTCAAACTACCCACCAGACATGGTCCTCGCCCCGGATTACGGGGCAGAGTTAGAACCTCAACATTACCAGGGTGGTATTTCAAGGACGGCTCCATTGGAACTAGCGTTCCAACTTCAAAGCCTCCCACCTATCCTACACAAGTAAGGTCAAAGTTCAATGTCAAGCTGCAGTAAAGGTTCACGGGGTCTTTCCGTCTAGCCGCGGGTACACTGCATCTTCACAGCGATTTCGATTTCACTGAGCCTCTGCTGGAGACAGCGCCGCCATCATTATGCCATTCGTGCAGGTCGGAACTTACCCGACAAGGAATTTCGCTACCTTAGGACCGTTATAGTTACGGCCGCCGTTTACTGGGGCTTCGATCAAGAGCTTCGCTTACGCTAACCCCATCAATTAACCTTCCAGCACCGGGCAGGCATCACACCCTATACGTCCACTTTCGTGTTTGCAGAGTGCTATGTTTTTAATAAACAGTTGCAGCGGCCTGGTTTCTGTGGCTGCCAATAGCTCAGGGAGCAAGTCCCATCACCGTCAGCAGCGTACCTTCTCCCGAAGTTACGGTACCATTTTGCCTAGTTCCTTCAGCAGAGTTCTCTCAAGCGCTTTGGTCTACTCGACCTGACCACCTGTGTCGGTTTCGGGTACGATTCCTGTGTAACTGAAGCTTAGAGACTTTTCCTGGAAGCATGGTATCAGCCACTTCACTGTACAAGTACAGCTTGCTATCAGTTCTCAGCATAGAGTACCCCGGATTTGCCTAAGATACATGCCTACAACCTTCCACCTGGACAACCAACGCCAGGCTGACTTAACCTTCTCCGTCCTCTCATCGCATTACACAGAAGTATTGGAATATTAACCAATTTCCCATCGACTACGCCTCTCGGCCTCGCCTTAGGGGTCGACTCACCCAGCCCCGATTAACGTTGGACTGGAACCCTTGGTCTTTCAGCGAACGGGTTTTTCACCCGTTTTGTCGTTACTCACGTCAGCATTCGCACTTCTGATACCTCCAGCATACTTCTCAATACACCTTCATCGGCTTACAGAACGCTCCCCTACCACTTGACTATTGTCAAATCCGCAGCTTCGGCACATAGTTTTAGCCCCGTTACATCTTCCGCGCAGGCCGACTCGACTAGTGAGCTATTACGCTTTCTTTAAAGGGTGGCTGCTTCTAAGCCAACCTCCTAGCTGTCTATGCCTTCCCACATCGTTTCCCACTTAACTATGATTTTGGGGCCTTAGCTGGCGGTCTGGATTGTTTTCCTCTTGACTACGGACGTTAGCACCCGCAGTCTGTCTCCCGGATAGTACTCATTGGTATTCGGAGTTTGCATCGGTTTGGTAAGTCGGGATGACCCCCTAGCCGAAACAGTGCTCTACCCCCAATGGTATTCGTCCGAGGCGCTACCTAAATAGCTTTCGGGGAGAACCAGCTATCACCAGGCTTGATTAGCCTTTCACCCCTATCCACAAGTCATCCCCTGGCTTTTCAACGACAGTGGGTTCGGTCCTCCAGTTAGTGTTACCCAACCTTCAACCTGCTCATGGATAGATCGCCTGGTTTCGGGTCTACACCCAGCAACTAAACGCCCTATTAAGACTCGATTTCTCTACGGCTCCCCTATACGGTTAACCTTGCTACTGAATGTAAGTCGCTGACCCATTATACAAAAGGTACGCAGTCACCGAACAAGTCGGCTCCCACTGCTTGTATGCATGCGGTTTCAGGATCTATTTCACTCCCCTCACAGGGGTTCTTTTCGCCTTTCCCTCACGGTACTGGTTCACTATCGGTCAGTCAGGAGTATTTAGCCTTGGAGGATGGTCCCCCCATATTCAGACAAGGTTTCACGTGCCTCGCCCTACTCGTCATCATTGTGTGTGCCCTTTCGTGTACGGGAATATCACCCTCTACGTTCGCACTTCCCAGAGCGTTCCACTAGAACACACACAACTTAATGGGCTGATCCCCGTTCGCTCGCCGCTACTAAGGGAATCTCAATTGATTTCTTTTCCTAAGGGTACTGAGATGTTTCACTTCCCCTCGTTCGCTTCATAAGCCTATGTATTCAGCTTATGATACCCGCCTTATAGCGGGTGGGTTCCCCCATTCAGAAATCTCCGGATCACAGGATATTTGCCGCCTCCCCGGAGCTTATCGCAGGCTATTACGTCTTTCATCGCCTCTGACTGCCAAGGCATCCACCACATGCACTTAATTACTTGACTATACAACCCCAAACAGTCGTTAACACTTACAAGTGAGTGTTAGCGTTGCAAACTTAATTACTACTATTTGTTGTCTGTGAATTTAATCACCGTACAGCTTCAATCTAAATTCATATACCAAAACGCTTGATTCAGTGTTTTTGCTAGTTCTCAGATTAAATATTAATTTAACAATTACTTGTTATCTTCCTATTTAATCGAGTTTGAACAATTTATTTCAGACTCAAATTCTAATCTGTTAATGATTAACTACCGCCTCGTCAGCGAGTAGTAAACTGTGATAAATCACAGAAGTTAACAAGCTATTTGCTTACTAAGTTCTGTAATCTTTAGCTCTAAGCTTTGTTCTATGTGTGCCTGCGCACAGCATAGCTGTTTGCTTAAATTCTCGGACAAAGCGTTGCTTTGTTTACCCTCGAATTTGGTGGAGACTAGGAGAGTCGAACTCCTGACCTCCTGCGTGCAAAGCAGGCGCTCTACCAACTAAGCTAAGTCCCCAGCTTATCACTTAATGAACGATATATCTTCTCATCTAGCAGCTTGTGATTATTCATCACTTCGTCAGTAGTGGTGGGTCTGACAAGACTTGAACTTGTGACCCCACGCTTATCAAGCGTGTGCTCTAACCAACTGAGCTACAGACCCTCAGATACATCTTCGAAGAACAACTTGTTGTGGATTCTTACCGATCGTCAATCTTTCGTTAAGGAGGTGATCCAGCCGCAGGTTCCCCTACGGCTACCTTGTTACGACTTCACCCCAGTCATCGGCCACACCGTGGTAA
>NZ_JACAXC010000056.1:0-3859 GCF_013391535.1 Acinetobacter sp. SwsAc4 | reverse complement strand
TAGACATTTCTGTGTTCCAAGGTGAACGTAAAATGGCACAGCAAAACAAATTGTTAGGTAACTTCCAATTGGGCGACATTCCACCTGCTCCACGTGGTGTGCCACAAATTGAAGTATCGTTCGACATTAACGCTGACGGTATCTTAAAAGTATCGGCTAAAGATAAGAGCACTGGTAAAGAGCAATCAATCCAGATTAAAGCAAACTCAGGTTTGTCTGATGCTGAAATCGAAGCAATGATCAAAGATGCTGAAGCGAATGCTGAAGAAGACCGTAAGTTCGAAGAACTTGCGAAAGCACGTAACGAAGCGGATGCATTGGTATCTTCTGCTCAAAAAGCAGTGAAAGATCTAGGCGAGCAAGTAACTGCTGACGAAAAAACTGCTGTTGAAACTGCAGTCGCTGAGCTTGAAACTTCAACTAAAGAAAATGATGTAGAAGACATCAAAGCGAAAACTGAAGCACTTCAAAACATCATCATGCCGATCACGCAACGCGCTTATGAAGCTGCGCAAGGTCAAGGCGGTGCTGAAGGGTTCGACCCGAATGCATTCGGTGGTGACGCTGGTCAACAACAAAAAGCGGACGATGGCGTTGTAGATGCTGAGTTCACTGAAGTAAAAGATGACAAAAAATAATTTGTCTCTGTAATAAAAAACCGCGCTAAAGCGCGGTTTTTTATTACCTAAATATTGTTGTTTCACATTCCACTTTTACATTAGGATGATAAAAAAATTTAGATCTCAGCCTTCAATGAAAACTGTAGAGTTGTGCCTCATCGCCCTCATTGCTACCTTCGGTTCTGCATGTACCACAATAAGCCCCTCCGTAGAAACAGCTAAAAACCAACATCAGCAAAGCGCGCAGCAGCAGATCCAACAAGCCTTCAATCAACTCCAAACCACTGGGGTGATTGTCATTAAGGATAAACATGGCTTACACAGCTACGGCAATGACTTGAGCCGCGCCCAGACACCCTATGTACCTGCCTCTACCTTTAAAATGCTGAATGCCTTAATCGGACTAGAGCATGGTAAAGCAACCAGCACCGAGGTGTTTAAATGGGATGGTCAAAAGCGTAGTTTCCCTGCCTGGGAAAAAGACATGACTTTAGGGCAAGCCATGCAAGCATCTGCCGTTCCCGTTTATCAGGAGCTTGCACGGCGCATTGGCCTAGACCTAATGCAAAAAGAAGTACAGCGCATTGGATATGGCAATCAACAGATTGGCACCGTTGTCGATAATTTTTGGTTAGTCGGTCCACTGCAAATT
The DNA here is from genome assembly GCF_013391535.1 of Acinetobacter sp. SwsAc4. Taxonomy (NCBI): domain Bacteria; kingdom Pseudomonadati; phylum Pseudomonadota; class Gammaproteobacteria; order Moraxellales; family Moraxellaceae; genus Acinetobacter; species Acinetobacter sp. SwsAc4. The sequence goes on along the minus strand of NZ_JACAXC010000056.1, from coordinate 2,587 downwards.
ACGCCTGTTCAAGAAGTCCTTTTTGTGGAGAAACTGGCCAATACACAACTCGCTTTTAAACCCGATGTACAACATGCAGTACAAGACATGTTGCTGATTGAACAAAAACCGAATTATAAACTCTACGCCAAATCTGGTTGGGGCATGGACCTAGAACCGCAAGTGGGCTGGTGGACAGGCTGGGTCGAAACAGCAACAGGTGAAAAAGTGTATTTTGCTTTGAATATGCAGATGAAAACAGGAATTTCAGCCAGCGTGCGTGAGCAACTGGTCAAACAAAGTCTAACAGCACTGGGGATAATTTAAGCCCCCAGAGAAGACGCATTTTTTATGTTGCAAAGGTATTTTTTACGCTAAAGTAGCTAAAAATAAAGATATATGAAGAAATATGCGTCAAAGTCTCTTGTTTGCTTTACTGGGCTTTTTAGGGTTCATTCTGTATCAAAATATACAACAGCCCCAGCTGCGTCTCAATCCACTGCTGGATCGGCTCACCCATCCTTTCGATCAGCGTATTCGCTATCGTATTGCGGAAGTCGATCCGCGTTTTGGTCTTAGTGAACATGAGTTAAAGTACATTAGCCAGCAAGCCACGGATATTTGGAAGCAGGGTTTGGGCCAAGACTACTTTGTCTATGACCCCAATGCTCGGCTCAGTATTCGACTCATTTATGACCAGCGTCAAGATGAGTCGGTACAGCGCCGTGATCAACTGTCTAAACTGACACAAAATGAACAAGGGCTGAGTCAGAAGAATACTGAACTCAAAGCCATGCAACAAAATCTGGCACGTCACTCAGGGGCCTTAGATGTGCAAAAACAGAGTCTACAAGACCTTAGCCAAAACTATAATGCCATGATCCGTCAGTATAACCAGCACGGCGGAGTTCCTGCTTCGCAGCAAGCTACCGTGCAACAAAGTTTGGCGCAGCTGCGTCAACAGCAACACGTTTTAGACCAACAAATTGCCAGCTTTAACCTGCAAGTGAATGCCTACAACCAAAAAGTAGATGAGCTGAACCGTTTAGATCAAGGTCATAATCTCGCGATTGACCAATTCAACCAGCGCTTTCAACCCCGTCTATTTGATAAAGGACTGTTCAATGGGCGTGAAATTCATATTTATGAGTTTGAGTCCAAAGAAGACTTACGTCTGACTTTAGCGCATGAATTTGGCCATGCCCTCGGAATGAAACATCATAATGATCCGAAAGCCCTGATGTACCCAATGCTAGAAGAGCAAGATATGCAGCATTTCCGTTTACAAAGTGCCGATATTGCATTGTTTAATGCCCGTTGAAATGATGAATTACTAAAAAAATCCCCTAATTTTAATATGTGTATGAAATACAATCACAGCACATCTTGACTCGGGTTCGTGTTATTGTAAATAATTGAATATCCACTAGAAGCTTTGGAGACGAATGTGAGTTACTACCATATCTTAATCGAAGTAAATGACCACATCAGTACGATTGAAGAAACTCGTGATATCGAAATCTTTGATATTGTTGAGATTCAACCTTATCTCCATTCTATTCTATTGCCCTATTTTAACGAGCAGCTGTTAGAACTTGAAGATGAAAATTTAGAGTTTAAGGATGTTTTACATCTGGAAGTGAAACAGACGCTTTTACCGATCAATGACTTGATCGAAGAAGAACAGAAACTGTTACCGAGTGACACCGATGTCACCATTACTGCCTATGAAGTTTTTAATAACCGTGACTTAAGCCAAGATGTCACCACGATTATTTTTGACTTACTCGATGCAATTAAACTCGATTGAAAGTGAATGATTGCACATAAAAAAGCCCTCATCATGAGTAATGCCAGTCAGTTAAGAAATTGACTGGCATTTTCTTGGATATTTTTGTGCTTTAATTTTCACTACTCGCGGACATTGCCTTTGCCTTTTTTCAGGTAATACAAATATTTTAGATTGTTCAAATAATTGCGCTAAATGTTTGGGTAGGTTTCCTGCTGATTCTAAAGGTGTGTGCCTTAAGATATTGATAATACTCATAGATGCAACATGGAAACTGATCCTTAAAGGACTCACCTTTGCATGTTCAGCGATAAACCTCATCTGTCTTCTTAAGATATTATATGCAATAAATACCCCCCACAATTCTTGATAGACCAAATCAGGTTGTTTGCTTCTTAAAATCCTTGCATCCTGTAAATCACTTTTAATTTCCCGATAACACATTTCTATTTCCCAACGCTGGATATAAAGCATTGCAAGGTCTTTGAATGGATAAACTTTAGAATCTGTTAATGATGTAATGTAACATCTTATTTTTCCTGCATATTCAACTTCAATTAAACGTGCTTCCCAATAGTCACCCAATGACGGATTTATCTTTTTTGCTCTTGCTGAAACAGGCATTTTGATCTGAAAGTCATGGGCCGCATTATGATGAATCACTTCATAACGCAGGTTGTCCTTTGCTCGCATCAACCAATGACTCTCTTCTGCCTGAGATTGCCAGCTCACTAAAAAATCAGCAGAGAAGTAAGCACGATCAAATAGGGTAATACTGCGAACTGGTGCTTTTAATTGACTGGCTAAGGTTAATTCACC
>NZ_JACAXC010000055.1:0-5502 GCF_013391535.1 Acinetobacter sp. SwsAc4 | reverse complement strand
ATACCAACGAACAGCCCAAAGAATGATTTCACCTTGAAAGTGCCGACCGTGGAAGGGATTCATCTGCTGTATCTCGAAATAAATAAGATATTTAGCTTATCATGTCAGCCTATTTGCAACAGTGCCCCGCCTAGACAATGAGAAACGTATAGAACGTATTAAGCAGGGCCTGGCACGTTCGGGTTACAAACCAACAGGCAAGAAGGCAAATGAGGCTAAACATAAACGAATAAAAGAATTGCTAGTAGTTGGCAATATGACTAAGGAAGAAATTGCCAAAGCAGTGAATTGTGGAGTTGCAACTGTCTATCGAGTTGCTAAAGTTATCTAAAAGAGGCTTATCTCAACGCGCCCCCAATGGGGCACCGCTGCATTCAGGTTACTTCACATAAGAAATTTTATGTTAAATGATTGTTAGAAATGCCCCTTGATCGAGGCATTTTCTATAAAGAATACTAAAAACTAATTAAAGCCAACCAAGTTTCAAAACAAGGCAGTTCTCAGCAATCATATTTTTAAATTATATAACTCCCAACTGAGCTTTTGCTCCAACGATAAGGCTTTCATTTTGAGTTTCTAAGGCAAATAAACCATACATCAAAGGAGAGGCCGCTGCTCTTTCTAAAGTCTGTTCATATAGTTTATTCCAAACTTTACCCCCTAGTTTTTCATACTCGATGATTAGAGTTTTGAGGCTTTCTTCTCCAAACAAAGTTACATGCCCAGCAAAATCAATCGCTGGGTCATCTATATGGGCTGTTGACCAATCAATAACGCCTGAAACAGCTCCATCCTTTGAAGCTAGTACATGCCCAGCATATAAATCGCCATGTATAAATTGGGTGAAATCTGCCCATAGAACATCATTATCCAACCATTTTCTGTAGCGGGTTTCCAATTGCTCACTTATACCAATTTCAGATTTTACTAACTGCAAATTGTTTGCTATTTCAGGTCTTAAATCTGAAGGTTTCATAATTTTCAAATCATTTTCCCGAACTTCTTTTTCAGGAATACTATGGATTTCAAATAAGGTTTTTGCCAAAGATGTTATGTATTTCGGGCTATCTTTGTCCATATTCCAAATTATTTCATAGGTTTCAGCATCCAAATTTAAAACAGGATTATCTTTAAGTATGGGATAAGCCACTAATTCTGTAGATGAAATTCTCCAATCAGGAACCTCTACAGAAAGATGTTTTTTTACCAATTCTAAAATGCGTTTTTCTTTCTTGATTTGTTCCCTCATGCCATCACGACGAGGAATACGCAGCAACCATTGTTGCCCCTTTGTATCAAGAGCAAAAACGACCTTAAAATCAATGCCCATTTCATTGAAATTCATTTTGTCCGTAAGCAACAAGCCGTGTGCTTCAGCAAGTGATTGAATATCTTGAATTGTCATTTTTAATTTCCTTTAAAGAGTTCAATAATTAATGTTCGGATTAGATTGGCTATCATTAACAATCTCTCTCAAAAGTCTTGATGATTTTGTGGTCTTTGATCTCGTAGATAATGTCAGCAATATTATCGACCAATTGCTTGTCATGAGATACGAAGATAATAGTTCCTGCATAGGACTTCATCATTGTTTCTAATGCGGCAATACTTTTTAGGTCAAGATAGTTTCCTGGTTCATCCATAAGCAAAATATTATATTTTCCTAAAAGCATTTTGGATAAAAGCAGTTTGATGATTTCACCTCCCGATAAGTCGGATAAGTTTTTTTGAATATCATTCGCTCCGATCCCCATTGAAGCCAATACTGCACGAATTTCCGCAACTGTGTACTCGCACTCTTCCTGCATAAAGGAGAGCACAGATTTATGCGTGTTAAATTTATATCCTGTTTGTGTAAAGTAGCCAATTTCAGCTTTTGGAGATATGGTTAATCCATCAGCACGTTCTGATATCATTTTTAACAAGGACGTTTTCCCTGTTCCATTCGATCCAGTTATAGCGACTTTAGCGCCAAGCGGTATTATAAAGTTAGCGTCATCAAAGATAGTACGGCTACCAAATTTTAAGCTCAGACCATCTGCCGTAATCGGGAACTTATTGTGCAGTTCTAGGGCTGAACTTTGACGAAAACGAATAGAACGCAAATGCTCTGGTGCTTGAATATCTTCTAATGCAGCCAAACGCTTTTCCATACTCTTAGCTGCCTGATACAGTTTTCTTTGCTTGGTGCCAGTCATTTTTGCATGCCCAAGTCGTCCAGCACTTTCGGTAGAGTTTTTGGATTTTTCTCCTTTTTTCTTATTGTCTAATCGATTAGCTTGCTGGCGTTTTTCTTGCACAGCAGATTCTAATCGCTCCCGTTCCTTCATCATCAGCTCATATTCTACGGCTTGGTGTTGTCGCTCTTCTTCTTTTTGACGCAAGTAATCCGAGTAACCACCCCAATATTCCGTAATTTTACCGTCTTTTAACTCCCATATCTTGTCTACAACCATATCAAGAAAATATCGGTCATGACTGATAACAAGTAATGCTCCATCAAATGCTTTAAGTTGACCAATAAGTAGATCTATTCCATTGAGATCAAGGTGGCTGGTTGGTTCATCCGCTAGAATGCCATGTACTTGTTGGGAAAATGCGGCAGCAATTTTTGCACGAGTTTCCTCTCCGCCACTCATTGTGTCGTTTTGTACATTGGAAACACCAAGGCGAGATAACATTGCCCGGTCTTCGACCGTTTCTATTTCGATTCCGCCCAGTTGGCTGATATGTGCAAAATCACCAAAACGCTGTAATGTCGCTTCGGCTAAAACAATTTCGCCATTAAGTACTTTGAGTAAACTACTCTTTCCTGCTCCGTTATCACCCACAAGACCAATACGGTCATAAGAGTGAATTTCCAATTCATCAATATCCAAAACATCACGCCCAGCATAATCCAAGCGTATGTTTCTCGCTTTAATAATTAAACTCATTTTTATTTACTCCTGTTTAGCTCTTGAAATTTTTTATGCAGCAAACAGGATTTAGGTGAAAACAAAAGCTAGCATCACAGTGTCCTCCCAAAAAAAAAGCTATTCATCCACAGGGTGGACAAATAGCTAGTCAATTAAGTTATAACTGGAAACTATGCACTAAAAGCATACTTATAAATTAAGCATACTTTTACTTTATATATCCGCATATATTCTTAAAGACACAACAAAAGCCCACCATTATAAAATAGTGTCACTATGCAAATAGTTGTGTCTTAACGAATGCGGATAGAATGCATAAACTTACCTAAAAAATAAAATTCAGTTTTATGATAACTTTACTGTTAAAAGAAGTCTAGACAACCTTGTTTTATGCTTGGATATAAGGCTTATTTTAAAATAATAGTAGTGAAGATTTTCTAAAATTAACATAATACACCTTATACGAAATAAAAATGGGAGCCTTAAGCTCCCATTTTTTAAGTAATTTTTTCAAATAAGGCTTGGGTGAGCATCTAAAATTCGAATCAATGTAGCTGCTGGTCCAGTTGGATAGCGTCGTCCCTGTTCCCAATTTTGCAGGGTACGGGGGCTAATATGTAGACGTGCAGCAAATTCATTTTGGCTCAAGCCAGTTTTTTCACGTACTTCTTTAATATCAGGCAATTCGAGTTCTGTAACTCGGCTTGCTTTAACTTCTTTACGTTTGATAGCTCCAGCTTCTTTGATTGAAGCAACCAAGTCATCAAATAAGTTGTTATCCATGAAATTGCTCCTTCACGAGTTGGTGCAGAATGGCGGTTTCCTTATCTGTTAAATTATCTTTTACTGATTTTGGATAAGCCACTAAGAAAAAGATCTGATCATCCTCGGTGACCCAATAATAAATCACCCGTATCCCACCACTTTTCCCTTTGTTACCTTGAGCACAACGTACTTTGCGAATACCACCGCCATTCTTGATTAGGTCACCTCTATCAGGCTGTACCAAAAGATCTTGCTGAAGTTGACGATATTCCTCATCAGATACAAGGTCTTTAATTTGCTTGGTAAAGATGCTGGTTTCAATAAATAACATGGACTCTTTATACGTCAATGGCGTATTTGAATTTTAGCAGTTTCCATAACAAAAAACGAGAGCTGGTAGATCTCGTTTCGCATAACAGCCATTATGTTAAATTGTAGTAAGAACTTTAATGCGATAGAGCAGAATGTATATGCAAAATAAGCTTGATAACATTATTCAAGAATTAAAAGAACTATCTGGGAATAGTCGTCTAAACATAGAACTACCTGATGATATTTTCATATCTGCTTATGAACGAAAAATAGGTTTTATTTTTCCAAAAGATTATAAAAAAGTTTTGAAAGAGATTAGCAATATCTTTTATGGAACAATTGAATTAGCGTCTCTTACAGATGAGAAAGAATGCTATCGAGGGCTATCTCAGATATTAAATGATGCTAGGGAGCAAGGTCTGCCAGAAGATTGGCTACCTATTTGTGAAGATAATGGTAGTTATTATTGCCTATCTCCTAATCATAAAATTAGATATTGGACAGCAGATGGATATAGCGATGAGCAGTGGGAAGATTTAGCAGATTGGATCAAGCAAGTTTGGATAGATGGAAATTAAGAATTTCTAAAATTAACATAATACACCTTATACGAAATTAAAAAATGGAGCCTAAAGCTCCATTTTTTAATAACTTTTTTTAAATTGCTAAGCGTAAATTCAGTGCTTTTACAACTTTAATCACAGTATCAAAACTAGGGTTAACATCACCAGAAAGTGCTTTATAAAGACTTTCTCGGCCTAAGCCTGTATCTCGTGATAATTGAGCCATTCCTTTAGCTTTTGCAATGTTACCTAAAGCCTTTGCAATGAATGCGGCATCGCCATTAGATTCTTCAATACATGCTTGTAAGTAAGCCTGCATATCATCCTCTGTTTTAAGATGCTCAGCACTGTCCCATTTGCGAAGTTTAATAGCCATTTATAGCTCCTCCTCTAAATCTTGTGCCAATTGCAGGGCAAGTTTTATATCTTTACTTTGCGTAGACTTATCTCCGCCTGCTAAAAGAATAACAACCCTTTGCCCTTGCTTGCAGTAATAAATCCTATAGCCTGGCCCAAAGAAGAAACGTAATTCAGAAACACCTTCACCGACCGGCTCAGTATCTCCAAAGTTTCCATCTTCAACCCGATCAATTCGGACTTGTATGCGTCTTTTTGCCTGCTGGTCTTTTAACTTGGTGAACCAGTCATCAAAGACTTCAGTGGTATATATTGAGTACATAAGTAGAATGTATCCTATAGGATACATTTATGCAAGAAATAAAGGCGAATTCAAACATGAGGTGCGACAGTTTCAAAAGCCATATGATAATCAACAAGCTGAGCAAATTTCTCTAATGGTGTAAGCCAATCTAACGCCTTTCTAGGACGAGTATTCAGTGACATGGCAACTTGATTTAAATAATGCTGATCTGCCTGATTTAAATCAATCCCTTTAGGTAAATATTGCCTAATTAAACCATTCATATTTTCGCATGTGCCTTTTT
>NZ_JACAXC010000054.1:0-5591 GCF_013391535.1 Acinetobacter sp. SwsAc4 | reverse complement strand
AAGCCCATATAAATGGGTAATGTACAAGTTGCTGTAGAAGCATGTTTAGTTCGTCTGATCACAGATACTTTATAAACTATTTTAATACTTTTTTGAATCCGTCAATGCGTAAGTCCTATCATCTTAAAATCCTATAAATAATCTTTCACTTTTATGACATCAATATGAATCCTTTAATTGAGAATTCAGAACTCCTCCCCCTATCAAAACACCCAGCAAGTAGCTAACAGCCAGACTTCCTGAGCATTTTGCAATAACCACCCCATCACGGTGAAACACAGAACCTCACTGTACCCGTAGCAGAAGGTGGCAGATTACCTGTCAACACCCACTCTAGCTGGCCATTGTTATGGGTTGCTGTACAACCTGTAATGCCTGAAGGGGTAGACTGGCAATTGATGCTACCAAACGTTGTATCCAATGGCACACTGTCTTTCAGCTTTACATTTTGCAACACTTTCACACTATTGTTCTTATAGGTGATCTCATACTCCAGTTTTTGTTGGCTGGTCGCCTGATTGTTGATCGCAAAAGAAGTGCTGTCACTCACTGTTGATGGGCACGTGGCAACGGTACGTACTCGTTTCTGCAAATCAAGTCCTGCACTGCCAATCAGGGTGGTATCCTGTCGCTGGTTGCTTTGTCCTGTGATCGTTTGCGATGGATTACTCAGGCTAATCTGATAGCTGGCCTGTAGTCGGGTCATTTGCTGTGCGCCTGCATAGGCATTACTTGGCGACAGGACACGCTGTACCAGACAGATGTCGGTTGCTGGCTGTAACAGGATTGGGCTACCTGTGGTGGGGTTAAATACACTTTCCCCCGCGTCCACTTTGCCATTACAGTTAATATCCTGATAGATAATAGCCTGCCATACCTGATCTGTACTGGAAGCTGGCTGTTGTGCCAGATTTTGTACCATCTGGGTAATGCTCACAGGCGCGTAGCTGATCAGTCGATGTGGATAGTCAGCCACTTCTCCTGCTTTAATGGTATGTTGCCCATCTTCTATGAGTATCACGCTCAGATTAGCATCGCCAAAATTTCCTGTGGTATAGCTGGCTACAGTACTATTTGCCACGCTAATGGTATCGGTACTACGTGTGTAATTGGCAACACCGCTAACTGAGGTAAAATTTTGCGTATTAGTTTCTATAATACAATAGGGACTTGGCAGATTTGCATTACGAATAAACTGATAATCACCTGCTGCATTGGTTGTGGTTTCTGCAATAATACTACTAATACAATTGGTCAGTTGAATCCTCGCACCAGCAATCCCATTCTCGCCAGTATCTTGTACACCATTATAGGCATTAGCAAAAATATTATTTACTGTGCCGCCATTATCATTAAATACCCTTCCTGAAACAATCAGTTGTGAGTTAACACTCACGCTAGACTGGTTATTATCCAAAATAAGCTCAGGTGTCGAACCACTTACATTTGCTGTATTGATAATCGTCCCTAATTGTCTGGAAACTGCCTGTACTCTGACTTGCTTAGTTGTAGCTGGAGTCATTAACCCCATGTTGCAAGTCAGGGTCTTATTGCTACTATTGTAAGTACAACTTCCCCCTGTTATGGTATAGGAAACATAATCAATTCCTACAGGAATAGTATCTGTGAGAGTCACATTGCTGTTTGCAGGCCCCTCATTGAAAATATTAATGGTATACCAAAAAGATTGATTAACATAAATATTTGTACTATCGACCAATTTGGTGACCTGAACATCTGTTCCAAGTTGCACTGTGGTATTTTCACTATCACTATTATTGGTCGTTAAACTATCTGTTTCACTTGCCTGAACACTGACCTGATTGACATCGGTACCAATATACTTTGCCAACATACGGATAGTAATCGTTATTGTTTGACCCGCCTCTACACTTCCCAGATTACAGAGCATTTGATGACTGCTATTTGGTGTTGTGCAACTTCCCTGCTGAGGAGTAGCATCTATAAATTCAAGATAAGTATAAGGCAGGTTTTCAGTAACAATCACATTGGTTGCGACTGAAGGTCCTAGATTATTTACCGTTACCGTATAAACCACAGTGCCATTTTGCGCAACAGGATCAACCAGATCTGATTTATTGATCACCAGATCAATGACAGCAGAGGTTACTGCTGTAGACACTGAAGATGTGTTATTGGTACTCACAGCATCATAAATATCAGAACTAATAGTGGCGGTATTTATGATGTTTGTACCTGCTGCTGCCTGTTGGGGACGCACCACAACTGTCACTGATTGCGTAGTATTATTGGCTAAACTTGCCCATTGGCACTGAATTTTTCCTGCGGTAGGTACGTCCTGCTGACAAGTACCAGCGCCTGTTGGTGTGATTGACATCACTGTCACATTACTCGGCAAAGTATCAATAACAGTAACATTGGTAGCAACACTAGGACCTTTATTTCTGGCGGTTAAAATATAGGTCAGGTTCTGACCCGCAGCAACCGTTGTTAAGGAGGCACTTTTACTGATTTGCACATCAGCACTAGGCAGCACATTTAATGTCACAGTACTACTATTATCGGTAAAATCTGGATCAGCAACAACAGCAGTACTGACAAAACTAACACTGGCTGTATTTGCACGCGCTGTTCCAACTGTCGTAGGTGTCACAGTTACGGTAAATGAAGTACTCGCCCCTACTGCCAAACCACCTGCATAATCACAGGTTAAGGGAGTTACATTTCCTGTGCCTGCTGTTGTACAAGTCCAGCCATTGGCTGCCGCAGTCGTGGATACTAGTGTTGCTCCTGGGTTAGGATTCATACTGTCAACCAAGCGAATAGCATTTGATGTTCCAGCTGGTACAGCAGTTCGCCCCTGATTCGTCACCACAAAAGTGTAGGTATAACTCTGTCCCATATAAACACTAGTGGCTGACACTGTTTTGACCAGTTTTAAATTGGCATCATCCAGAATGCTGGTTTGTTGTTGGGCAGTATCATTGCTACCTATTGGGTCGCTTGCCGTCACTACTTGCGAGTAGTTAGTCATTGTTGTGCCATTATTGGCTTTTAATACCACATCAATATCGTTGGTTGTATTTACCGTCCAAGTAGATGAAGCACTTACAGAACGTGTACAGGTAATCACCGCACCTGTATCACTACAACTCCAGCCTTGGGTAGATACAGTTGGCGCATAACTCACAATGGTAGAATTGACAGGAATAGTATCCGTAACTGTCACCGTACGACCTGCTGGCATATTGGATGGTCCATTATTGGTCACCCGTAAGCGATAGCGTACATTACCTGTTACTGCAACAGGATCAGGTCCATAAGTGGTATTTCCTGATACGGTATCGTCCTTAACAATTGACAAATCACTATAAGTACCACCTCCTGATGTATCTACAATCGTCAGTGTATTATCTGACTGGTTATTACTAAGATCAGGATCAGATATGCTAGAGCTAATATTGCCAATATTTTGCTTCACCCCAGTACTGGTAAATTTTGCAGACAGTGTGATGTTACTATTACTACTTGATACCGCCAGACCATTGGTCAGTGTACACGTAATGGTCGCAGGTCCATTAATAGGGGAAGATGCACTTGCAGTTGGACAAGTCCAGCCAGTTGGTGCAGTAATCGCCGTAATTTGAACGCCGCTCGGCAACGTATCAGTAATCGTTACTGTCGTTCCAGTAGGGATTGGAGATGTACCCGCATTACGATAAGCAAGCGTATAAGTTGCTGTAGAATTTAAAGCACGTACAGTACCAGAACCATTAACAGTTTTAGCTATTCTCAAATCGGCATTTCCATTCACTGTATGTGTCACTGAAGCTGTATTATTGCTGGTTGCAATATCAGTTAAAGTATTACCCACAGAACCTACTGTTGCTGCATTAGTCAATGTACCGCCTTGAGTTGGAATAAAATCAAACTGAATAATCCCCAGACTTTGGGTTGTCGTACTGGTATTCACATAGGGTGTTGCAGAGTCACAAATGACACTCACAGGGTTACTGGCTGATACCATAAAAGGTAAAGTCTGGCTTGGACTATAATCACAACTCCATACCCCTGAATTACCAGATACTGTTGGTGAAGTGGTGACCTGTATACTATTTGGTAATGAATCCGTGACCCGAACGGTTGCACCTGCTGTGTCCCCAATGACTAAAGAGGGTGTCAGGCGATACCGATAAGTAGCACCTGCACCAATTTGTGTACTGGTCGCAATAGTAGTATTTGACGTATTAGTAAGCACTTTTGCCATACTCAAATCAACTGCCTGATTTACCACCGTATTTTCTGTAACCGTATTATTGGCAGTGTTTTTATCAGCCATCGTTGAACTAACGCTGGCTTCATTGGTTACCGTCCCATAAGCCAATGCCTTGACAGGGACTGTAATATTGGGAAAACTTGCATTGACTGCCAAGGCATTATTGGCTTGTATATTTCTCTGGCACGTTACAACAACTGGTCCATTTTGGGGAAATGCTGTACCACCAGAACTACTACAAGTCCAATTAGTACCACTAGGTAGACTTTGCAGACGCATACTAGATGGAATATTATCTGTTACAGTCACTGTATCTGCTGTCGTATGAGCAAAAGGACCTAAATTCTTAATCGCCAGCACATAATTATAAGCCGCCCCCTCTGATACAGGATCAGCACTATCCGTTTTTGTGATTTGCAAATCAGCACTTTGTACCACTGTTGTTGTTTCAATCTTACTATTATTGGTTAAATTAGTATCAATTTGACCACTTGAACCTGTGAAGGTACTGGTTAATGTCCCTGGTGTGGTGGGTACAGTCACCTTAATCACAATATTGACTGCCGCATTATTATCAATATTACCCAGACTACAAGTAATTGTTGTTGTACCTGTACATGTCCCCTGCGAAGAAACGACACTTTGCAAACTTACTGTTGCAGGTAACGCCGCCGTCAAACTAACCCCTGTCGAATCATCAGGACCATTATTAGCTACATTCAGAGTATAAGTTAATGTCCCACCTGCTGCGATTGGGTCAGGACTATCATTCTCATTGACAACAATATCAACAGCAGCATGTAAAATAGATGTATATAAGAAAACAATAGCACAAATAAATAAATAAAAGATTTTATTAACTTTTATCACAAAAATTCTCCTCCATCGGTGGGACATTTTTCATCAATAATGAAAGTGAATAACTTCAATCTGACCTTTATTTTTGACCTAATTAAGGTTTTAATTAGCCCTAATGAAGCAGCCACATATAATTGTGTGAAATATATCACGTAATTTACAATTTTTAAAACATATTTAACATTAATTAGGACTTACGCATTGACGGATTCAAAAAAGTATTAAAATAGTCTCTGTACACGACAAAAATAGATAACTCATTGAAATAATGTCACAATAATTGTTTTCTAACGACGAATACTATGACACATCTCAATGAGTTATATCTTATCTTAAACAAATCTCTAAAATGGAACAAGTCACATTTAAAGTGCTTTTCGCTCATCATGCTTGCGATCATTTTAAAGCAAACGTGCAATCTTTCTTCTGCATCTAAAGCCTTGCCCATCAAGTGCTTACCACAATCATTTTATCG
>NZ_JACAXC010000053.1:0-5768 GCF_013391535.1 Acinetobacter sp. SwsAc4 | reverse complement strand
AGCTACTCGATATGACAAGCTCAAAAGAAATTATCAAAGTTCTGTTGCTTTAGCCTGTATATTTTTATGGCTACCTTTATAGGGTTAATTATGAACAGTAAATGTCAACAGACCCTAGTTACACTTATCCAAATAGTACGACGGTGGCATTGAATACTGAAACGACATATGACTGGAATGCAGAAGAAGCCACAGTTCCTGTCAACTTGACTGTGACCAAAGTGATTCGCCTAAATGGTCAGGCCATTAGTGTGGGCGGTGGTGCTCGATATTGGGTTGATGATACTGACGGCAGCCCGAAAGGTTGGGGGGCACGTTTGGTCGCATCCTTTGTTTTCCCGAAATAATCAATTGAGTCTGTATTGATTAGAGTGACATTCAATGGATTTAAACTATATGCTTGAATTCGTTGGGTACTTTTTATTTAACGAAGTAGCAAAACCAGAAGTCATACAATATGGCTTCGACTTTTGTCTCTTAACTCGGTTGGAGGAACGCCAAACCAGCTTTTAAAGTTGCGACTGAAAATAGATAATTCTGCATAGCCCAACTGTAGAGCAATATCTGTCAAATTCACATTGCCTGCATCAAGCATACGAAGCGCTTCTTTTTTTCGGACATTTTCGAGTATATCTCGATAGGTTGTTCCTTGCATTTTTAAAGCGCGCTGAAGCTTTTTCGGATGCATTCCCATACAGAGTGCGATATTTTCAATGCTGCAGTCTCCTGTCGCCATCAGCATGCGGACTGAACTCTCTATCAGTGCGGTATTGTCTTCAGTTTTGGTGCTGCTTTGTGTTTCAAGCTGCTGTACGATTAGTTGATTAATGGCATCTTCATTAAAATTATAGGGTTTATAGCTTAAAAAGCTTGCGGGAAAATAAAGCGCATCCTCATCGGTTTCAAATTCCACTGGACAGGAAAAATGTGCTTGGAAAGTTTGAGCTCCTTTTTGTGGTGCTTTTTGCTTGAAGCAAATTTTTTCTGCATGCCACTGTGGGCCAATCAAATCTTTTAAAATATTCGCGACAAGGCAAATGGCCAGTTGTGATTTTTGTGGTACATCGGTGTTGTATTCACTTAAACGCACAAAGTTCAGCTTACAGAACAGAGCATTATGTTGCGAGACGTGAAAGACAACGCCTTCAGCATGTAAATAGACATACTTTTGCGCCACGCTTAAGGCTTCAAGTATGCTCGTTTGTCGGGACATATAGACGCCAATCAAACCGATTGTGCTAATATTTTGGAGTGCGCCGAGTTTTAAACCGAAGCAGTCATCCTGACAGGCTAAGGCCGCTTTTTCCAATAAATTTAAATAATGATCATAATGAATAAATGAATCTGGATCGCGGAGTAAAGCAGGTAAAATCCCGATCTCTTTCAAGATTCCTATAGGGTTTATGCCATAACTACGGACTAAGTCTTCAAAACCGCCGAGGCTGGCTGCACGAATATAACTTCCCATTACAACATTCCGTGTTGTCCTAAAAGATCAATTTAGTGTCCTAAAAAGTCAAGCATAATTCAAGTCATTTGTTAAAGTAGGATAAGAGATTATCTCAACCAACATAGAAAAGAAGTATTGAATCACCATTTTTAGCCGTGAAAGGAAAAGCATATGCAACTTACGGTTCAGTCTCATATCGAGCAAACAGTGATAGAACAGACATTGCACGATTGTTTTCAATTACAGCGCAAAAGCTTTCATCAGCAAGGCATTGAAACGATTGAACAACGCAAGCAACATTTACTGAATTTAAAAGCATTGATTAACAATCACCGTGAAGCAATTATTGACGCCTTGAATCGTGATTATGGAAATCGTTCACGCCATGAAACCTTATTGGCAGAAATTATTACTGTCACGGATGACATTAACGGCAGCATCAAACATTTGAAGCAATGGACGAAAGTACAAAAACGACATGTCGATCATAGCCTGTATTTTGGTGCGAAGAACCGTGTGATTCCTCAGCCACTGGGCGTGATTGGAATTATTGTGCCGTGGAATTTCCCCATCAATTTGATGTTTTCACAGTTGTCGGCCGTGTTTGCTGCGGGAAATACCGCTATGGTTAAAATGTCTGAAAATTCAAGACATTTGGCCGAATTGCTGATGGAGTTAAGCCCCAAATACTTTAAAGCGGAAAAATTACAGATTTTCGATGAGACGGGTGAAGTAGGCATCGCATTTTCAAAATTGCCGTTTGACCACCTGATGTTTACTGGCTCTGGTGCGACAGGGCGTAAAGTCATGGCTGCTGCTGCACCAAACTTGACGCCAGTGACTTTGGAGCTGGGTGGTAAATCTCCTGCGGTGATTGACCCTGAATACCCCATCGATAAAGCTGTAGAACGCATTATGTTTGTGAAACAGTTTAATGCGGGACAAATTTGTACCAATGTCGATTATTTATTTGTGCATGAGTCGAAGTTACAAGCATTTATTCAAGCCGCGGCAGCGTGGGTTCAGGAACATGTGCCTGATATTCATAGCAAAGATTATACTTCTGTGATTGATGAGCGCGCATTTCAGCGCTTAGTGCATAGCTTGGCAGATGCTGAAGCCAAAGGGGCAAGTTTGATTAATTTAAATCAGCAAGAGCCAGATGCTGCGACACGAAAATTTCCACTGACTTTGGTGTTGAACAGCAATGATGAGATGGAAATTGATACGCGTGAAACCTTTGGTCCGATCTTGATGGTCAAAACCTACCAGAAGCCTGAAGAGGTAGTGGACTATATTGTGCAGCGTGATCGTCCATTGGCCTTTTATCCATTTAGCAATAATAAAAGCTCAGTCGAATTTTATATCAGCCGAGTTATGTCGGGCGGGGTTTCGGTCAATGATGCCTTATTTCATGTCGGGCAGCATGACTTGCCATTTGGTGGGGTCGGTGCCAGCGGGATGGGGCATTATCATGGCTATGAAGGCTTTTTGACTTTTTCCAAAATGCGTCCTGTGTTTTATCAGGCGGGTTTTTCGAGCTTGAAGTTTCTCGCGCCGCCTTACGGAAAATTTGCCAATTGGCTGTTGAATTTATTGATTCGGATGAAGTCATAAGCGCTTAAATTTAAAAACCTCAACATCACTTTTCACTTCAAGATGGATATTTTGAAGTGAAGGAATTAGTGTATTTAAAAACAGAAAAATAAAACTTTTAAAGGAGTTAATAGGATGAATAATAAAGATTTTGATTTTGATCAAATCGTGATTGGCTCAGGCTTTGGTGGATCGGTCAGTGCTTTACGCCTTAGTGAAAAGGGCTATAAAGTCCTGATTTTGGAGAAAGGATTACGCCGTGAAGACAAGGATTTTCCAACTACAAATTTAGACACCAAAAACTATTTGTGGCGGCCTGAACTGGGATTCAGAGGTACGATGCAATTTACTTTCACCAGTAAAACCACCATTTTGCATGGGGTGGGCGTCGGTGGGGGCTCACAAATTTATGCCAATGTACATTTAATTCCACCTGATGCTGTTTTTGAGTCTGAGGCATGGACCAAGATTCGTAAAGACTGGAAAGAAACCTTAAAGCCGTTTTATGGTCTCGCTCAACGTATGTTGGGTACAGCGAATAATACTTATACCAATATTGCAGACGAAACGTTAAAAGAAGTTGCGAGTGAAATTGGATATGCAAATTCATTTAAAACGGTGAATACGGGGGTCTTCTTTTCGCAAGTAGCTGGTCAAGAAGGACAATTAGCGAAAGATCCGTATTTCAATGGAGAGGGGCCAGATCGTAACTCCTGTATTTATTGTGGCGCTTGTATGTTGGGCTGTCGTAATAATGCCAAAAATACCCTGATGAAAAATTACCTGTATTTTTCTGAGCGTAATGGCGTTGAAATTCGTCCAAGTTCTGAAGTGGTGAAAATTACACCACTGAATGAAGATGGTAGCGCAGGTTACGAAGTAATAGTCAAAGAAACTTTAGGAAAGAATGTTCGTCAGTATAGTTTGCGCAGTCGTGGGGTGGTGTTATCTGCGGGTGTAATGGGTACGGTACCGATGTTGTTAAAAATGCGTGATCAGCATAAAACTTTACCCAATATTTCTTCATTGCTGGGACAGGAAGTTCGGACGAACTCGGAAACCCTGACCACAGTGAACAATACTGGTAAAAAACTGGATGATGGTGTGGCTATCAGCTCCTTTATTTCAGTCGATGCAGATACCAATATCGAGGTCACACGTTTCCCTGAAGGTGCGGATGCTTCATGGATTTATATTCCATACGTGCCTATGGTGACTGGTCAGGGCTTTATGCGCTTTATGAAGTTTGTGTTCAATACACTGTTACATCCCTTAAAAACCTTTAAAGTACTGCGTTATAAGGGTAAAGCCAAAGACTCTATCATTTTATTGGTGATGCAAAAGTCTGAAGCATTCATTCATTTTGAATGGCGTAGAAAGTGGTATCGACTGTTCAAAAATAGTATCACTGCTGTGCAAAAAGAAGGGGACACGCCACTCACCGTTTCATTCCCTGCGGCTGAAGAAGCCACTAAAATGATTGCACAAAAGTTAGGTGGAGAACCTGGTTCTGCACTTACTGAAATTCTACTGGGAACGCCAACGACAGCACATATTATGAGTGGTGTCGCGATGGGCAATGACAAGTCGAATGGCGTTGTGGACTTCACTGGTCAAGTCTTTGGTTATCAAAATTTACGCGTATTAGATGGTTCGATTGTACCTGGGAATTTAGGTGTGAATCCCTCACTAACCATTACCGCACTGTCTGAATTTGCGATGAGTCAAATCCCAGTGTTCTCTGCAGAGCGGGCAGCAAAGATTCAGCGTATTGAATTTAGTCAGCCTTTGGAGGGACAGGTGTCTGACTTGAAGGGTACTGGTGATTTAGCCAGTGCATTAAGCAATGCTTAAAAAAGTGGATATGGTTTGGGCTGGTGATGGTGATGGTGTCTAATACGGCAAATTAGACAGCCCAAGCAATACAATCTTGAGATCATTATCCCTCTAACGCTGTATGACAGCGTTAGAGGGCGTTGCTGATTTTATGGGCTATAATTCAGAAATTCCTAAGCTAAGAAGAGAGCGAAAAGCTGTCTTACCTTTTTTACCGATCAATGAGTAATTGGGGGGCATTATTGAGTCTATTCATAAACCCAAAAGCCATGGTTTATTTTTTCTTGTTATAAAATATGACTAGGGTCTGTTGACATTTACTGTTCATAATTAACCCTATAAAGGTAGCCATAAAAATATACAGGCTAAAGCAACAGAACTTTGATAATTTCTTTTGAGCTTGTCATATCGAGTAGCTATTCCTCTAAATTGCTTTAATCTACAAAACATATTTTCAACTAAATGCCTGATTTTATATAAATACCAGTCCATATGGTCATTGTTAGATTGGCTATTCGTTTTCTTTGGTATATTCGCTTTAGTCCCTGTTTTCCTGATCTGTTCACGCAGTGGTTCTGAATCATAGCCTTTATCTGCGCATACCACTTTTGTCTCTTTTAAATCTAATGTTGATATTAAATCAGGTGCAACTTTAACATCATGTGTGGTCCCATCGGTAATTATGAAATCAATAGGATTGCCATGTGCATCAACAATCAAATGTATTTTTGAGGAGTTTCCTCCTACACTTTTAGAAATAGATTGATTCGCTATGCCGGCAGAATGTTGATGAGCACGTACATGAGAGCCATCAATAAAAATCCACTCCATATCGGGGCATGAGGCTAGCAATTTGAATAATCTAAGTAACTTACCGCTGCTTGAC
>NZ_JACAXC010000052.1:0-6216 GCF_013391535.1 Acinetobacter sp. SwsAc4 | reverse complement strand
GGACAAGCATCGTCATTTTATTATGGTCAGCCTCAGGGTGAAGTGTGTCTAATCAACAGGGTTTTCGGTCTCTAAGTACTTTTTAAAGGGAACATCATCGACTCAAATCTCTATTTGCAACAGTGCCCCATGAAGTGCCTGCCTGCGTCTGTTAGCCGAACGCCCCGCGCATGGCGCTCAAATAGCAGGACACCAAGGTTATCCTCCAGCGCTTTCACACGCGCGCTGACGCTCGACTGGCTGATACCAAGTGCCTTGGCCGCATGCCGAAAATTCAGATGCTCGGCGACGGCGATGAACTGAACAAGGGAAATGAGCGGTATCCTGCCAGACAGGATACCGACATTCACGAGGTTTCGATGGTTAGTGCGCCGCATCGGAGCGGGCCTGCTACCAGTCGTCGGTTAGACGACTGGCGACTTCTCGGTGGCAGCCCCACGGAGCCGAAGGAGCACCAGCCCCAACGAAACCAGTACCGCCATCGCCGTGGCGTAACAGATCACGGGCCACGCTGTGTCACCGTTTAAAAGTGCCACCGCCAATGTCCCGACAATGCTGACTATCAGGCTTTGAACGCAGAAGTAGAACGCGACCGCTGATCCCGCGATGTCGTCGAACTCTGCCAAAGCGCCGTTCGCGGTAACGGACACCGTGAAGACAATACCGACCGCGACAACCCACATCGGTAGGATGAAGGTGAGGAATGACGGCGAGCCGTAAAGTTCGCCGATCCCCAACAGGACCGCTCCGCAAACAAGCAACGCCATCCCACGCGCCACGCATCCTGCGATGCCCCATCTGGCGACAAAGGACTTCGCGAAACGGGTTGTCACGATCATTACAAGCGCGACAGTGGCGAAGGCAAAGCTGAATCCGATCTCGGAATATTCCGCTTGGCCTATGAGCACACGGGGAGCCGTCGAGAAGAAGACGAAGAAGGTGCCCATACCGGCGCTAAAGCCGACAGTGTAAACCCAAAAAGCCGGACTCGCGAAGATCGGCAAGACAGATCGGCGCGTCTTGACTTGATCCAGAGGGCGGGTTTCGTGCCACCTGAAACCCGCATTTAGGAGTGCGAGCATCGCCAGTATAGCCAAAGTAATGAATATCGCCTGCCATCCCAAGAACTCGCCGATCAATGCTCCGGCGATAGGGCCGAGCGCAGGCACGAACGCCAGCATCGAACTGAAAAGGCCGTAGATGACGACACCCTCAGGACGGTTGGCATAAACGTCGCGAACCGTCGCGAACGTCGCCACCAGCATGGCCGACGCGCCCACTGCTTGAAGTAGACGGAAAGCGACAAAGGCCGGTGCAGTTGAAGACCAAGCTGCTCCCAGAGACGCAATGACGAAAGCCGTTGCGCCCGCAAGTAGAATTGGCCGTCGCCCGATTCTGTCTGAGAGCGGACCAAAAATCACCTGGCCCACGCCGAGCATCACCATATAGAGGCTCAACGTGAGTTGGATCATAGCGGGCGTCGTGTTCAGGATGCCGGGCATCGCTGGAACGACAGGGAGATAAATATCCATCGCCAGTGAAGCGAGGATGTCGAAAGGAGCCATCAGCAGCAGTGCTGCCGGCAGCGTATAGGCCCACGCGGGGCGTGTGGTGGTCATGACGAATCAACCCTCGATTAAGGAATACCGGGCGACGTCTGCTCGTCAGCAATCAGATGAGACTAGCCTTACAGAGCGCCGCAACAACAATACTGGTTGTTGCGGCTTACTTGTCTGCTGACTTGGAATTTCCCATCTGATTACTCCACGCTTACGAATATGAATTGCTACATTTTATCCGATTATCTTTTGCTTCGCAATGCGGCATGGGCGCACTCAGCGTTCCAGCCCCCTCTGCCGCCCTAAATGCTTGCTCCAATGCATCGAGCACCATATCTGTATTCATCCGTGTCGATACTTTCCATCCAACAATTGCTCGTGAGAACACATCAATAATAAATGCAGTATAAACCCAGCCTGAATTTGTTTGAATATACGTAAAGTCACTCACCCACAGTTGGTCAGGATGATCAGCAGTAAAATTACGTTTTACCAAGTCATCCGCTCGTTTTTGATCATCTCGGCTACGGGTGGTTTGTTTGTTCTTACCACGCCAAACACCTTTTATACCTAGCTTTTGCATTAATCGAGCAACAGTACAGCGCGCAATAATATAGCCTTCACGTTTCAGTTTTTGCCAGACTTTACGTACACCATACCGACCTGAACTTTCCTTCCAAATTCGTTTAATCTCCTCAGCATGATGCAAGTCATGTAAATCTCGCTTTGCTCGATGTTCTGGATTTTCACAGAGATCTAGAGTCCGGTAATAGGTTGAAGGTGCGATCGGTAAAATTCTACAAATCGCCTCGACTCCGTACAGCTCTTTATTATTATGGATAAAATCCACCATTATTTGTGTGGGCGGTCGAGCTCCGCCTGGGCGAAAAAAGCGGCTGCTTTACGTAGAATTTCATTGGCGCGTTGCAGTTCTTTATTTTCGCGTTCGAGTTGTTTGATACGTTCTTGGTCTGAAAGCTGCTGTACTTTAACTGGATTTTGTTTATCTAAATATTTTTGATACCAAACACGTAGTGTTTCAGGAGTACAACCCTTGCGCAGTATACTGCTCAGGGAGCAATAGCGGTGATCGCAGCCCAATTCGATGGATAATCTTTCTCGGATTCAATCAATAATTGAACCGCTCTTTCTCTGATTTCAGGGGTATATTTTACTTTTTTCATCGGGACATTCTCTCAGAAAGCTTGGTCTCCGACAAACCCGGTACGGTTCAAAAATCTTCCATTGATTTATTTATATCTGTTAAACCAGTCGCATTATGAAATGTAATATAAGTAGAAATTTCAGTATAAATGGTCATGATCTTTTCTAAATTTGAATATCTAAGCGTCTTCATTAATCAACCTTATTGATTATTAGTTTCTTCTTTTAAAGCTCTTTGTACTGTTGCTATCCCTACTTTAAACTTTTCTGCAACACCTCTAAATGTTGAATTTTCTTCAGCCATTGCTTTTCGTATTTCAACATAGTCAACCTTCCGCTTTCTTCCCTTATATAAGCCCTTCGCTTTGGCTTTTGCAATTCCTTCCTTTTGACGCTCACGGATCATGGAGCGTTCAAACTCTGCAAATGCAGCAAGCATCTGAAACATGAGTTTATTTATTGCCGATTGTGCTACATCATGACTGAAGGTCAAATTCTCTTTATGAAAAATAATGGTTATACCACGATCATTCAGACTATTCACAATTTCGTTCAGATCATTTGTATTACGTGCCAGACGATCAATACTATGAACATGCACCGTATCACCTTCACGCAGATAGTCGAGCATTGCATTTAACTGAGGACGTTCACGGCTACCACCGCTTGCCTTTTCAGTAAAGGTCTTATCCAGGCTGATTCCATCTAATTGACGTTCAGTATTTTGTTCAGTTGAACTGACTCGAATATATCCGACCTGATTAGGCATTCTGTACCGTTAGAGTTTAGATAATTAAATACATATTGTACCGAAATTAAATATTAAGTCTATAAATACGGTTTTTGAGTTGCTTTTTAAGACTTTATTTTGTTCCGTTAGGCTATACTCTATAGTTACATAAATTTAGATATTAAAAACTTCTCTCCGATAAACCCAGTACGGTTCAATGATAAGATTAACCCGTTAGGTCAGGTGGCCTAACTTAAATAAAAAAGTCTCCGACAAACCCGGTACGGTTCAAAATCATTCCAGTCTAGTATTGGCTGTAGAAAAAGATTCTTCTGTTGCCTTATTCGAATTTTTAAAGACTTTACCTCTCTCTAGTGTATCCAGTCTGGTTGCTACCCTCCTGATCTTCCTGTTTTTTGTTACTTCGGCTGATTCAGGAGCCTTGATCACAGATTACCTTACGGCTAAAACGGAGCACTCCCCTGTTTGGCAACGTTTGTTCTGGACAGCTGTGATTGCTGTTCTTTCTATTATCTTGCTGATCGTTGGTGGTTTAAGTGCCTTGCAATCTGCAGTGATCATGAGTGCCTTGCCTTTTACTTTCATTATGCTGTTATTGTGCTGGGGGTTAATCAAGGCACTACGTTTAGATGTCTTAAAAGTACAGGCCCTACAAAGTGCTAGGATCACACCACGAGCTATACAAAACCCAAGAAGCTGGCAACAGCGTCTAGGTTTAATTATGCATTACCCACATTCTAAAGCCGAAGTAACAGCCTATATTCATCAGAATGTTCATCAGGCTTTTCAGAACATAAAACATGAATTTCAGCGCCGGAATCTGGATGTTTCAATCCGTGAGGTTGATGGGGGGCTATTACTGAAAGTAGATCATCAAAATGAAATCAACTTCATCTATCAAGTCGTGGCTACTGAAACACGAGCTCCGAGTTTTATGCTCGATGACGAAAGTAGCCTCTCTCTGAAATATTACAAAGCGGAAGTTTTTCTAAAAGAAGGGGGGAAAAACTACAATGTCATGGAATGGACACAAGAAGATTTACTCCAGGACATTATTGATCAATACGAACGCCACTTGTATTTTTTAAATGTAGTCCGTAATTAAACAATCTACATAGCAGTTCAAATTAACAAGTATTAGTTTGAACTGCTATCTTTTTGATTAACAATATCTTGATTTACCAAAAAATTTAATAGTACAGCATCCGTCTTCATTCTAACCTTGAACCAATTTTCAATGCGAATTTGATCTTCACTCGATAGTGGTTCAGATGTTCTCACACTAAGTTGCAGTATTTGCTTTTGATTGGGATCAGTCGGTAAATCAATGCCTTGTCCTAGAAAAATAGAGCTTACAGTGGGATGCTGTGCACGTAGCTCTGCAAAAACATCATTTGCATTGGCAAATAAAGCATTTTTCACCCTTAATTCTTGCTGTAATTGTTTTACCTGTTCATCCTTTTGGCGCAGGGCTTCTTGTCCATTCAGATACAAATCACTCAATACCCCAGATTTTAAGGCAGTCACATCAACCTTATCATCATTGGTTTGATGCACAATAATTTTAGTTCCTTCGAGATTTGCAACAGCAAGTCTCCCTTCAATATTCTGCAACGTCGCCTGACTTAAGGGCAAACCGACTAAAGCCAACTCAATGGTCCGTGTCTTGCTATCAATTTTTGAACTGGCGACTTGTGTTTCTTTAAAGGTAAATTCTTGTGTAATGAATTTGTTGGCAGTTGATTTAAAAACTTCTTCATTAACTAATTTAGTCGCCAGATAGGCACTTGGAATTGCGGTCACCATTGCGATCATCAGCAAAGATATTTTTACACGTCTTTCTACTTTTTCGTCAGCAAAACTATGTGGCTTTAACCTTAAAATCCGGATACCGATAATAGTTGCCAAACTGATGAACACACAATTGATGGTATATAAATACAGTGCACCACCAACAAAGCTCCACTGTCCAGTTGCAATACCAAATCCAGCAGTACAGACAGGTGGCATCAATGCTGTAGCAATCGCCACCCCTGGAATAACATTTGATTTTTCTTCTCGAGTGATCCCAATGATTCCTGCCAATCCACCAAATAATGCGATGAACACATCCCAAACGGTTGGGCTAGTTCGTGATAAAAGTTCAGATTGTGCATTATCGAGGGGTGATATCGAGAAATATAGAGTGGATACGACCAAGCTGATCAGTGTTGCAATACCTAGGTTGAAGAGTGCCCGTTTTACCAGTTTAAAGTCATAAACTGCTACACCCAGCCCCACCCCCATGATCGGTCCCATAAGTGGAGAAATTAGCATTGCGCCAATAATCACAGCTGTTGAATTGATATTTAATCCGACTGATGCAATAAAAATAGCGAATATTAAAATCCAGGGAATGGCTCCTGATAGCTCAATCCCATCACGAATACGACGCTCGATTTCATCATCTTCTGCCTTATCTTCCAGCAGACTAAAGCGATGGCGTGCACGTCTTAATCTACTTGTATAATTAAAGGAGGAGTTGTGTTTATTAGAGGTGTTGGTCAATTTAACATCCTACTTTTTATCCATCTGTGGAAAGACCTTTAATCTCAGTCGATTTTTGGTCCTCGTGATGGCACTGTTGCAAATAGAGATTTGAGTCGATGATGTTCCCTTTAAAAAGTACTTAGAGACCGAAAACCCTGTTGATTAGACACACTTCACCCTGAGGCTGACCATAATAAAATGACGATGCTTGTC
>NZ_JACAXC010000051.1:0-7720 GCF_013391535.1 Acinetobacter sp. SwsAc4 | reverse complement strand
CGAACATCATGACTTTAATCCAGTCAGCCAAGCTGAATGGTCTTGATCCGTATGCCTATCTCAGTGATGTGTTGAAAAGGCTGCCAACACATAAAATGAAAGATATCGAAGCGCTGCTGCCGCATAATTGGAAGCCTGCTTGAGTTCAAGTGGGCTTCACTGGATGCTTACAATTCTGCATCAATATAGCTAATGATCATGGTACTTAGACCTTTGACCATTTCATCGAAACTAATTTGTGGATTAGGCAAAATGAGATGTCGTGCCACATTAAAAATACTACTATTGATGCTGATATAGGCCGTAACACTCAAATTGCTCACTTTCAAATATTTAGGGTGGCGCATCATGTATTTCATCAGAACTTCCATCAATGCCATTTCAATTTGCCCAATATAGCGTTCATATTTAAGTTCAGTTGCATATCGTAGACAGATCAGGTAACGGTCATTGTCACGGGTCAACAAGTCACGGAACGTATAGAAAATCATTTCAAATAATGGTTCTAACTCCATTTCGACTATAATAGGTGTTAGTTCTTTAACCATGTCTAGAACTTCTTTGACAAATGATTTTGCCATTGCATCGTAGATTTCTTCTTTATTTTTAAAATATTCGTATAAAGAGCCGACGCTGACGCCTGCAATATCTGCGATGTGACGTGTTGTGGTTCCACTCGTACCATTTGTTGCAACAGCGATAAAGCCTGCTTCAATAATCGTATCTACTGTTACTTTTGATCGAGTTTGACGTGGTTTTCGAGTACCCATAAATATTGTTATATAAATCCGAACATAATGTCAGATTAGCATGCTCCACATGGAAGTAAAAGATCAGCCTACATAATCCGAACAAACAAAATTACATACTTTTGAATATCAAGTTATGCAGTGTAATAAAAATAATAATTTCTTTTATATCAATGAAACATAAAGATGACTTAAAGTATTTTAAATAAAATAAATAATTGATATATATTGCATTATTTCAAATTTAGTCAATTTGATATTTTAATTTTAAATAAAAATGTCTAACTTTTTGTGTTGATCATTACCTTATTTAATTGATTGTTTTACCCGAATTGAATCCGAACATAAGATCGGTTTACATTGTTTCTAGTAGGAAATTAGGTTCACAAAAATCTCCCGAATGTTTTTTCGTAACTCAAAGAATATGTAGCTATACAAAAAGAGATGAACCTGATTCAAAGAATGTAAAGGGCAAGTGACGCTCAAGTGAAGTAGGTAGGTGTAGCCATGATTAGCAACACATTAAAGAAAGGTTTAAGTTTATTTAATTCTAACCCGATAACTGAGCAAATTGATTTTGCAAGTAAAAAAAGTATTCCAATCCGCCATCTGGCAATTGGGTTTGAAGGCAAACAGGTTGATCTTTCGTTTTATATGAATAATCAGTTTGCGACACTTTTCTTTGCGACACTTTCAGTATTCCTGACTTATGGTGAAGATTTAGTGATTGAAACTGCACGTCACCATCGTGATTTACTCAAAGATCCTATTTTAAGACAGCGAGTGACGTCATTGATTGGTCAGGAGGCGATTCACTCAAAACTTCACAATGAGTTTAACGATGCGATTGTTGAACTGGATTATCCGGTAAAGCTCTATCGTTTTCTGGGAGAAAAATTCTTTGATCATATTTTCTTAAAGTTTCCACAACCATTGAAACTTTCATTAATGGCTGGAATTGAGCATTTTACTGCTGTGCTGGCGGAATACATGATGGCCCATGAAGAGAACTTCTATTTCTCCGATGATACCAAAACACGTGCTTTGTGGATGTGGCACATGCTGGAAGAATCTGAGCATAAAGATGTGGCTTATGACGTTTACCAAAAATTGAATGGTAACTATGCATTGCGTATTGCTGGTTTCTTCCTTGCGTATTTTACCATTCTAGGCCTTATTCCAATGACCACAACATGGGTGCCTTTACTGCGTAAACCACAGGAAATGTTGACTCCAAAATTCTGGAAAGATGCGGCACGTGGCGTGAAACTGGTATTCAGTCCAAAAGATGGTGTGTTTGGTAGTACGCAAAGTCGAATTTTTGATTATTTACGTCCAGATTTCCATCCAAATGATCATGATGCGTCTGCTTATTTTGCATATTACGAAAAGAAATTATTATCAGAAGGTGGAGCACTACATCCATTTTTTGTGAAGGAATTTACGCCAAAAGTGCAAGCTGCTTAAAACAGTTTTGAGATGGAAATAAATTTGTATTGATCAATACATTGGTTAATTATGGAATTACGATGAGACTATTTGGTAAGAAAAAAAATAAACCAAGCCAACAAGCCTTTGCTGTGGTGACAGGTGCAGGCAGTGGCATTGGGCGTAGCTTTGCCCTTGAACTGGCAAAACGTGGCGGCACAGTGGTGTGTTCAGACATCAATCTGGATGCAGCAAAAGAAACGGTGGCTTTGATTGAAGCACAAGGGGAAAGGGCCTTTGCGGTGCAATGTGATGTTGCGAAAGAAGAGCAGGTTAATCATTTGGCTGAGCAAGCTGAACAATTGATGCGGAGCCCTGTTACTTTGGTGATTAATAATGCAGGTATTGGTCTTGGTGGTAAGTTTGATGAAATGTCATCAGAAGACTGGAAATGGTGTATGGATATCAACCTATGGGGGGTTATCTATGGTTGTCGTGCTTTTGTACCTAAATTCAAACAATTAGGTTATGGTGCAATCATTAATGTTGCTTCAGCAGCATCCTTTACCGCAGCACCAGAGATGACTGTTTATAACGTTTCCAAAGCGGGTGTACGTGCATTATCTGAAACGCTGTCAGCAGAACTTAAAAAGTCGAACATTAAGGTTAATGTACTTTGTCCAACGTTAGTCCCGACCAATATCATCAAAAATGGCAAAGTACCACATAAGGGTCTTTTAGATTATGCCTTGACCAATCTTGCGTTTACGACCAGTGATAAAGTCGCAAAGTTGACATTGGATCGTTTAGACAAAGGTGAGCTTTATACCATCCCACAAATTGATGCCAAATTATTCTGGTTGATGAAACGTACTGCACCAAATTTATATGCAAAATTTTTGGGCACATCGTACCGATTAATGAAGTAAATCCTATCGGGTAAAAGATTTTGATGACTGAAATAAGATTAAAGATACGCTTATTTCAGAGCAATAAATGAAAGGAAATTTTAATGACAGCTCAAGCAAAAAAATTAAATTCTGCTGACAAAAAAGCATTGCCTCCACACATTTACGATACATTTATCGTAGGTGCAGGTATTTCAGGTATTGCAACTGCAATCCGTCTTGATCAAGTGGGTTATACCAACTATAAGATTATTGAAAAAGCGACGCGTGTCGGCGGCACATGGCGTGAAAACACCTATCCAGGTTGTGGTTGTGATGTTCCATCAGCATTATATTCATACTCATTTGCGCCAAGCGCTAAATGGAGTCATTTATTTGCTCGTCAGCCTGAGATCTTAAGTTATTTAGAAGAAGTTAGCGAAAAATTCAATGTAAGTTCGAAAATTGAATTCGGTACAGAGTTGTTGGGCGCTAAATGGGACAATGAACGTAATTTATGGGTGATGGACACCAATAAAGGGCAATTCTTGTCGCGTACTGCGATTTTTGCCACAGGTCCAATTACTGAGGCACAAATTCCAAAACTGGATGGTCTGAAAACCTTTAAGGGTGAAATGTTCCATTCAGCAAAATGGAATCATGACTATGATCTAACGGGTAAACGTATTGCGGTGATTGGAACTGGCGCATCAGCCATTCAGTTTGTGCCACAAATCCAGCCAAAAGCTAAAGAACTCTATGTATTCCAACGTACTGCGCCGTGGGTCGTACCAAAGCCTGATACTGACTTGGGCGATATCAGCAAAAAATTAATTGAAAAATTTCCATTGATTCAAAAAACTTGGCGTCAAGCGGTTGCTCAATCATTGAATGCAATCAACTTTGGTTTGCGTAATCCAGCCGTATTAAAGCCTGTCGGTGAGTTAGCGAAACTGATTCTACGTTTCCAGATTGAGGATCCTGAATTACGCAAAAATGTAACGCCAAACTTTACCATTGGTTGTAAGCGTTTATTGTTCGCTAACAACTATTATCCAGCCTTACAACAACCAAATACTAAACTCATTCCACATGGATTGGTCAAGGTTGAAGACAATACTGTGGTGTCTGCCAATGGTGAACGTCATGAAGTGGATGTGATCATTTGGGGGACAGGCTTTGAAGTTTCACATCCACCTATTGGTAAGCGTGTTTCAAACGAGAAAGGTGAATGCTTGAATGATTTATGGAAAAGTAGTTCTCCAGAAGCATATTTAGGTACAAGTATTGAAAATGTACCAAACGCATTCTTGGTATTAGGTCCAAACGTACTGGTCTATGACTCATTCATTGGTTTGGCAGAAGCGCAACTGGATTATATTGTTGATGGTTTATTGAAAATCAGAGACCAAGGCATTGCCAAGTTGAACATCAAGCCTGAAGTGATCAAGCATCATAATGAGCTGGTGCAAAAACATCTTAAAACCACAGTATTTAATGCGGGTGGCTGTAAGAGTTATTATTTAGATGCAAATGGCCGTAACTTTGCTGCATGGCCGTGGTCGTTGAAGAAGTTGAAGCAACGTTTAAAACGTATGGACTTGAATGATTACCAAGTGACATACCAGACTGAAAAAACCAACTAATTTTTAAATAAATCGTGAAAGGGCAGTAAATTTTATCTTAGGATGGAATTTGCTGCTTATTTTTTGCCAAATATAAAGAACTTGGGAAAAAGATATGAAAGAAGGACAATCCAGCCGAACGGCTGAGGCTGCGGCGGCATTAAGAGCAAATCACTTTCAGAATGCTGAAAATCCAGTATTTTCTGATCCGTTTGCATTTGAGTTGACTAGTCAGGGCTGGAAAAAATTACTAACGACACCACTGACCGTTAAAGTAATGAACTCATCCACGTTTAACCGAAGCTTGGGGTTGTTGACAGGGCAGGTGGTTGGGCGTTCACGTTATGCCGAAGATGCTTTGCAGCAAGCAATTCAACACGGTATCCAACAATATGTCTTGGTTGGGGTTGGGTTGGATTCGTTTATTTTACGCCAAGCTCAACACTATCCTAATCTCAAAATTTTTGAAGTGGACCATCCTGATACTCAGGCAGCAAAACAAAAAAAGCTGAAAGAGTTTGGAGAAATCCCGACCAATGTTGAATTTGTGCCAATTGATTTTGAAAAAGAGTCTATTGCCAATGCTTTAGCTCGAAGTGGCTTTCAACAAAATCAACCTGCATTTTTCTCATGGTTAGGTACAACCCATTATCTTGAACCGCAAACGACACTCCATACTTTAAAAATTATTAGCAGTATTGCTGCTGCAAAAAGTGAAGTGGTGATGGATTATTCAATTGATTATCGTGAATTGGACGGGGTGGAGCGTTTTGGAAGTATGTTCGTTTCTCAATTCACACGTTTCTTAAAAGAGCCGTTAAAAGGACAATTTAAACCTAAAGCTTTACATCAAGCTGTAAATCAAATGGGCTATCAAGTGGCTGAAGATCTGTCGGGATATGGTTTAAGCGAACGATATTTTAAAAATCGGGCAGATCATATTCGTCATACCATAGCGACACATATGTTGCATTTACGTTTAAAGGTATAAGTTGGCATCACAAACTGCTTTATCATCTTTGCTAGAGCAGAGTTAGGTTATTGAAACAAAACCAATTTATTTAGTTGTCGAATTGTTGGTTGGCAAACCGGCCATCGAATAGACCGTCAATTGGTGTTTGACACATTTAATTATGTGCTTGCACCTCAATATCCAACGAATATCATGGTCCATTCAGACCAAGGCAGTCAATACTGCAGTCGTGATTTTAGAGCACTATTATTAACGAATAACTGTCTTGAAAGTATGTCGCGCAGCCTTGCGCAGTATACTGCTCATGCTGGGGTAACGCAGTAACAGAAAGTTTTTTTCATACATCAAAAGGACATGTGGTACATGACAGTGTATTTTCTACAAAAAAAGAGGCAAACTCTGTCTTGTTTGAATATATTGAAGTTTACTACAATCGCGTCAGAAGGCATTCCGCAAACGGCTGGTTAATCCCAGAAGCCTTTGAACAGAAACATTTTAAGAGTTTTGAGGGCACCGACTATCCACAATACTGTGTAGGATCAAACAAAGCCCATTTCTATTTAGGCTCTTGTCTCTGAGCAGAATTCATTTCATGTCTGACGATACTTATATTTTCGTATATTACTTTACGTAATCTATTTATCGCACCTAATGGTTTATGTTCAGGTAGAGAATGCCAAGGCGTAAATGAAAGGTTTTCACAAAATTTATTCTGATCAGGCGTACTAAAAACCTGTTGAGGAATATGAATGGTTGCAACTTTATAAAAAGGAGCCTTGTCTTCTTTCCATTCATTCATCGAAGTTTCTACAAGCATTTTATTTGATGTTCTTGGTTGTATAAGAAATTCCATACATACATCTTTCTTATTTAAGGTATTTTGTAGAGCTGCCCTCAAAAAGTTAGGATCTGATTGATTAAGCATAGTATCTGCACTTAGGGAGCAAGGTCTTGCTGAATACTTTACTGCTTGACGATCAGCACCTAATCCTAATTGATAGGGAACCATTGACCAATAGCGAGCTTGAACTGGATTCGATATTTTTGAATTGCTTGCTCCCAATGCGTTGAGTGTTCCTTTAAAACCTAATGCGAAAGGGATATGCAATTTTTTTAAAGTACTTTTGCTATTTGTATCTTCTATAAAAGATAAATAACGTAAAGGTTCATCTACGAAAAATACAGGGTGGTTGATCATGATAAAATCTTGAGTCAGCGCTTGCTCATCATTTTCCAAGATTTTTTTACCTTGGACACCTAACAATTTTATTGCCATACCACGCGCGTCTTTTGTATCATCTGCTCTTGTGGCATCACCAGAAGCATTAGAAAAACGAATCCATGCTGAATAGGTCTTATCAGGAACAAAAATTCCTTGGGCTAAGTTTTTGGGTATAGATTTTGATACATGAAACTCTGCACGTACGCAGCCATGCGCTTTTGGGTGCGCATCTCTCAATGCATTGCCAGAGGAGTATTGACTTCGAATTGATTGAACAATTTGCTCTGTAATTTGATTCGCTATTATTTCTTCATCAGGCTGTAATTTTTCACCGAGTTCTCTATCAATGGTTGGATAGGGAAGTTGATGCATATTTGTTATGGTTTTTTTTTGCTGAAGGTTGTTAGAACAACCGCTTATGTTTATCAAAATAGGAGTCATGGCAAATAACAACAAACTGAAACGTATCGATGGCATATAATTTGACATTTACTTGCTCCTTATCCCATCGCAGTTATTGTTGAGTGCGATGGATCGATACACTGTGTGGTAAAAGATGTTGTTATCGGAATTATTGCTATCCTGTATTTTAGTACATCAAAACTTGAGTAAGAATACAAGCTGTTCTTAGTTATTGATTTTATATTTAACTTTTATCGAAATGTGGGTGTTTATAGATGATGTTTATGTCTGACTTTTAAAATATGCGCCTCTGTACACGACAAATTTCATAGAGCCCTTGTCCTATCAGGCTTTTTCTTTCTTAAAATTGCGAGCACTTTCTTAAATTCTTCTTTTTTTCCAAAACCAATCAAACGTAGAATAGCCATCTGAAC